>DATNKC010000398.1:0-14638 GCA_035603615.1 Steroidobacteraceae bacterium
TGACACCGAAACGTAGACATAAGCGTGCTCACTAGGCGCGCGCACACCATGGCGAACCACAGGGGAAGGTTAACGACTATGAAGAAGACACGTACATCTGCCGCAGCAGCGGCATTGATTGCGGTCGCAGGCCTAAGCTACACAGGCTTAAGCAGCGCGGCGGCAGCTCCGGCTGCGAAAGCAGCTGCTGAAGTTGTGTTGCCGGTTACGGTCGATGACTTCCGGCTCCCAGACCAAAACATGCATTCGCATGAGTTGCGTCAACTCGGAGACGCCAGCGCAGTGGTGCTCATCACGCAGGAGAACAACTGTCCGGTCAGCCGCAATACCAGCGCCGCCGTCAAAGCGTTGCAGGATCAATACTCGGCCAAGGGCGTCGAGATTTTCATGCTGAACTCCACGCCCTCGAACAGCCGCGAAGCGATCGTTGCGGAGGCTAAGGCCTACGGCTACAACCTGCCGATTCTGATGGATACGAATCAGTTGGTCGGCGAGCAGTTAGGTGTGACCCGAACCGCGGAAGTCATCGTCATCGATCCGAAGAACTGGAAAATCGTCTACCGTGGACCGATCGACGACAAGGTCACCTATGAACGCCAGAAGGCCGCCGCCGACCACACCTGGGCGAAGGACGCATTGGATTCCATGCTCGCCGGCAAGCCGGTCGCAGTCGCCCGCGTCGAATCCGTCGGATGCATCATCGACTTCCCAGAGCGCGCGAAATTGGCCACCAGCAAGGTGACCTACGTGAAGAACATCGCGCCGATGTTCGAGGAGAAGTGCGTATCCTGCCATGAACCCGGCGGCATTGGTCCGATGCCCTTTACCAAATTCGAAGAGATCGCGCCGTTCGCATCCATGATTCGCGAAATGATCCGCACGCAGCGCATGCCGCCCTGGCGCGCCGATCCCAGCGTTGGGCATTTCCTTGGCGATCGCAGCTTGTCGGCCGCGCAAATCAAGACGCTGGTGCATTGGGTTGAAGCCGGCGCGCCGCGCGGCACCGGATCCGATCCTCTGGCGGCGAAAACGTTCGTCGCACCGGAATGGCCTTTGGGCAAACCGGACTTGGTGCTGGATATTCCCGCCTACACCATTCCGGCGAATGGCATCGTCGACTATCAACGTCCCTACGTCGTCAATCCGCTGAAGGAAGGAAAGTGGTTGCGCGCCTCGACCATCAAGGTCGTGAATCGCCAAACCGTACACCACATTCTGACCGGCTACCTGGCGGAAGTGCCGGGACCCGGACAAGTCGCGAATGAGAGCAAGTGGGGAACTTCGCTGGGCGGTTATGCAGTCGGTGCCGAGTCCTTCGTCGAGCCGAAGGACACCGGCGCGTATTTGCCCCCGGGAGGCGCCGTCGGCTTCCAGGTCCACTACACGCCGTATGGCCAGCAAGTCACCGAGCACTCGCAGATCGCGCTGTATTTCTACGACAAGAAGCCGAAGTACGTGATGCGCAATTCGGTCGTCTTGAACGCGAACATCGTGATTCCTGCGAACCAGGAAAGCGTCGAGCGGCAGGCGTACATCGACGTCCCCAAGGACATGCTGTTGTTCAGTGCGTTCCCGCACGCCCACTACCGCGGCGCGTCCTCGCAGTTCTTTGTGATCGACCCGAGCGGCAAGAAAACCCTGCTGGTCTCCTTGCCGCATTACGACTTCAACTGGCAGCGCGAGTACAACTTCGTTGAACCAGTCAAGGTTGCGGCCGGATCGAAACTGCTGGCGGTCTACACCTACGACAACTCTGTGAGAAATCCGGCGAATCCGGATCACAATCGAGTGGTGCCGTGGGGCGATCAGTCCTTCGATGAAATGCTCTACACCGCATTCCACTTCGAGTGGGTCGGCGAGACCTCCGACAAGATGGATCAGTACGCCGCGTACGACAAGGAGCTCAATGACAATCGCCTGTTCGGCATGCTGGACACCAAAATGAACGGCAAGCTGGACATGTCGGAAATGACCGGACCGATCGGCAAGCAGTTCGCGGATTCCTTCGCCAAGATCGACACCGATCATGACGGCTTCATCGAGCCCAATGAATTGGCGGCGGCTCAGGCCAATGCGCAAAAGCGTCGCCAGCAGGCGTCGCAGCCGCAAGGACAGCCCGCACCCGCAGCGCCTGCGGCGGCACCCGAGAAGAGCGGAGGCGGCCAGTAGCACCCTCGTGGCGGCCCGTGTTGTCGAATGATTCGCTGAAGGGAATCGCAGCACGGGCCGCCTCAATCATGTCGATTGCGGCGGCCTGCATCGGCCTGGCTGGATTGGCGCAAGGCACGGGACTTGGCCGCGTCGATGTGGGTGCGCAGGCGCCGCAGTTCACGGCGAAGGGCGCCGATGGCAAGCAGCACAGCTTGCGCGACTATGCGGGCAAACTGGTGGTCTTGGAATGGACCAACCCCGTCTGCCCTTTCACGGCCGTCAAGTACAAAAGCGGAACAATGCAGGCCCTACAGCGTTACGCAGCTTCACGGCAAATCGTCTGGCTTTCCATCGATACGGCCGCACCCGACAAGGCGGGATATCTAACGCCGCCGGCTGCGCGTGCACGCATCGCGCATACGCACGCCACGGTCACTGCCTTCTTGTTCGATGTCGACGGCAACATCGCGCGCAGCTATGGCGCCAAGACCACGCCGAGCTTTTTCGTGGTCAATCGCGACGGCAAGCTTGCATATGAAGGCGCCATGGACGATCAAGTTTTCGCGGACGACACTGCGGGACACGAATACGTGAAATCCGCGCTGGACGACTTGGTCGCCGGACGGCGCGTACAAAAAACCGAAACCCAGCCGCAGGGCTGCGCCGTAGAATATTAGCGCGATGCGACTGGTCAGCAAAAGCGCCGCATCCGCGCGCCTCGAGACGGCGGCGAAGTCGCGCCGTGAGCAGCTGCTTGACCAAGCGGCGCGGGAACTGAATTCCAAAGGCATCTCAATGACCTCCTTGACGGACGTGGCCGACAAGCTCGGCTTCTCGCGGGCGTCGCTGTACTACTATGTCGAGGATCGGGAGGACCTGATGTTTCAGGTCTATTTGCGCTCCGCCGAGATCATGGCGCGGCGGCTGGAAGAGGCCGCCCAGTCCGGCAGCGGTACGCTGCAAGTGCTCGGCAACTTCATCTCGAGCACGTTGGACCCGGCGGAACCGGAGCTGGCTGCCTTGAGCGAAGTTGGATTGCTCGACCAGGCGGCGCGTGAAACGGTGTTGGGAATATTCGAGGCGGTCGTCGCGCGGCTCGCCAGCCTGCTCGAAGCGGGAGCCAAGTCTGGGCGCATTCGTTGCTGCGATTTTGAAATCGTGGCGCGCACGATTATCAGCATCATTCACTCGATTCCGCTCAACTCGCCGCTGGCGGAGGCCCTGCGCGTCAGCCGCCGCGACATCATTGCCGCGGCCAAGGACATCATGGCGAACGGCTGGGGAGCCGATCGCGCGCGCGAGGTCAATCCGCCGCCCATCGATTTCGCCCCGCTGCTGAGCCAATCGGCGGACTTATTCGACCGCGAAGCGCAGTTCGATGCGAAACGCGAAAAGATTCTCGCGGCCGCCTCGCAGCTGTTCAATCGCCGCGGCGTCGACACGACCTCGCTCGACGATATCGCGGCCGCGGTGGGCGCGACCAAGCGAACGCTCTATCACTACGTGGGCGATAAGCAAACCATCCTCTCGGCTTGCTACGCCCGCACACATCGGATTTTTTCCTTCATCCGCGAGCAGGCTGCGGCACAGGGAGGCCCCGCGATCGATACGCTGATTGCGGTGCTGCGCGCCAATTCAATCTCGCACCAGCGCGACGACATCGAGCCGCTGCGTTCCTCGACCGGCTACGACTCGTTGAGCGAGGCGGAGAAGATCCTCGCGACGGAACGCGGCAGAGAATTGGTGCAGGCTTACCGCGCCCTATGCCGGGAGGCGCACAACGAGCGCTCGATGCGCGACGTAAACCGCGATTGCCTGTTGCTGTTCATGCGCGGCGCCGGCAGCTGGCTCGCCAAGGGTCTGGTTCGCGGCGATGACCAGCGCAAGGCGCAGATTGCCGCGGAGATCGCCGATTTATTGCGCCTCGGCTTAAACCCTATTTAGATCATTTCGCGCTGATGACGATGAGTTCGACCGCCGGGGGTGGCAGCGCGGCCTGCAGCTCGATGCTCGGACCGGACTCGATGCGCTGATCCAGCAGCGCAAAGTTGCTCGAGTCGCCGAGTCGATAGCGCTTCACCTGATACTTTCCTGACGCCGGCAGGCTGACCGTGACGTCATAGCCGCCATTGTTGGAATATTGCAGCGTGCGGCGCTCCGGAAGCGAGGTGTCCCAGTTGTTGCGGGGATGCAAGTATTTCGAAGCGACCTGATAATTGCTGATGAGGATTTGCACGAGGCGGTTGTCTTTGGATCGGCCGGCCACGACGGCAAATCCCGAATCGTCGCCGCCGGTGGTTCGAATCAGCAACGGCGTGCTCTTCAGCGTCCCAAAAGCGCCCAGCGCAGATCCAACCGCATCCGCTGCACCGTTACTTAAGCGAACTGACGCCGCGTTGCGACGATAGGTCTGCGCATCGATGGGACCCCCCAACATATAGATCAGCGAGCTCGCCGCGAATGCTGCCTGTGCGGCGTTGTCCGCGTCCTCCTCGGCCGGGTCCGCATTCCACTCGTCCAAGATATTCTTGGCGGAGCCGAAGCCGCGCGCATCCAGCATGGTGCGCAGTTGCCTCGCAATCGTCACAAAGACATTGGGATCGTTCGAGTCCACGGCATAAAAATGCCAGGAGAAGAAATCGAGCGGCAGGCGATTCGAGCGCACGAAGTCGATGAATTTCTCGCGATAGTCACCGGCGATCAAGGGCTTGGAAATCGCTGGGCCGCCGATCAACGCGTCCGGGTCGGCCGCTTGAATGGCTCGCGCGGTCTTCTCGTACAAATAGTAGTAGTCAGCCGCAGAGCCGGCCCAAGACTGCTTGGAGTCCGGTGCGTTCCAAATCTCCCAATAGCGAATGCCGTACCGAAAGCCCTTGGCCCACGCCGCGTTGTAATGCAGCACAACATGCCGCACGATCTGCGCCCACTTATCGAGGTCCGGCGGCGGCTCGCCGCCGGCGTTCGCGCTGCGCCCGATTCGAAATAGCGGCTCGGCGCCGCTTGACCTGATGGACCCCACCAACCGATCGGAAGCCGCAAAGTTGTAGCTTTTGGGATTTTCCACATCGGCGCTCATGTCGGGGAAAATTGCGTCGATATCGCCGGCGCCAGCCGCATCGGGAATGCGCACCAGGTCGATGTGCGCGGTGCGATAGAACGCCGCGCCCTGCGCATCCTCGGCCTGCACACCATTCAACGGACGCAATGCGCCCACCGTCACGGTGGCATCAATGGAGAGTTGGCGCGCCGCGGACTCATCGCCCCACGCGCGCGCGGCGCCGGCCGCGAGACCCAACGCCAGCAGAGCCGCCGAGATCGCGTTGATCTGCAAGTTCTTGGCTTCGCTACACCGGCACCAGCGCCAGCACCCGCAGCGGACTGCCTGAACCGTTCACAATTTTGAGCGGCGGCGCAATGACCACGGCGCCCGTCGGCGGCAGCTGATCCAAGTTGGTCAAGCTCGCGAGCCCAAAGCGATTGGCGCCGTGCATGATGGTATGGCAGGGAAACATCGGATTGAAGGTGTGCGCCTGGCCGGCGTCGGTACCGACCGTCTCCACGCCCACTCCCAGGATGTCGCGTTCGCGCGCAAGGAACGGCACGCATTCCGGATGGAAGCCAGGCGTGTGCGAACCATCGGCGCTGAAATTGAGGAAGGAGTCGCCCGGACGCTTCGACCAGTCGGTGCGAATGAGCACCCACGCGCGGCTCGGGATGCGGCCATGCTGGCTTTCCCATTGCTCCACCAAGCTCTGCGTGAGCAGAAAATCCGCGCTGCTGCGCACCTGCGGGGAGACGTCGATAACACAGGCGGGACCGATAAAGCGCTCCACCGGGATATTGTGGGTCGCGTTGTCCGGATAGTCCTTGCCCGTCACCCAATGAATTGGCGCATCGAAGTGGGTGCCCGTGTGCTCGCCGCAGCTGATGTTGTTCCAATACCATGCCGGACCACGCGAGTCGTAACGCGAGATCTCCTCCAAGGCAAACGGTTTGGAGGGGGCAAATTGTTCGGGCAGGCGAATCGTTTGCGTCGCCGCCTCCAGCGGCACCGTCAAGTCGACGACGCGAATGCCGCCGCGCAGGATGCCGTCAACCAGGGTCGAAAGGGTCTGTGAGTGGGTGGCCATGGTGCTCTAATAATTGATGGAGGGGTTGTCCCCGGGATAGATGACCCCGACGATATCAAATCCGCCGGGTGTTGTGCATTGAACCGAATGCAGCTGCTTGCGCGGCAAAAACAGCACATCTCCCGCCGACACGGGGGTCTTGGTCCGCTCGGTCCAGACGACACCCTCTCCATTGAGAAAAATCAGCGCCTCTTCGTACAAATGCCGGTGCGGCTCGGCTTTGGACAGCGGAATGTTGCCGATGAACTGCGTGACCACCGTCGATCCATGCTCGCGATTGACCAGCATTTGATAGTAGCGCTCGGCCATCTTGTGCCGCTGCGAGGGGTCGATCGAGGCGATGCGGTCTGGAAACTGCGCCTCAAAAATCGCCGGCATGGCGTCAATCAGTACCAAGTCCTCGCTGCCGGGCCCATTGGAAACGAAGAATTTCAGCGGCGCCGTGGATTTGTTATGCACGCGATAGGCTTCCGCGGGACGCACGTAGACGCCCGTGAGCGGTTCCACGGCGAAGCGTCGATTACCAATCTCAATGTCGCCGCTGCCCTCGATCACGAACAGCACGGTATGGCGCCCGTCAGCCGCGATCACCGGCGAGCTGCCGCCCGCGACCTGCGCATAGAACTGCGATTGAAATAAGGCGCCAAGCGCCGGCGTGACCACTTGGCAGTAGCGCATCGCGCCGCGCTCGATCAAGGATGCCCGCGCGGTCGAGAAGACATAGCACTGTCCATCGAGCTGAACAATCGGACCGGACCCCGCCACGACCTGCGCCACCGCACGATTTTCAGGGCTATTCGGGTCGTCGGTAAGATAACCGCCCGGCAGGTTGCTGTGGGCGCCATCGCAGAAGGGGCCGGTGCCGGTTTGCTTGCAGCCGCAGAAAATCACGTCTTCGTCGCGTTCGGCCTTGAAGACCACGGGTAAGAATTCGGTTCCGGCATGGGATCCATCGCAAAACGGCTGGGACTTGGAGCGCCCGCAGGCGCACCACAGATAGCGTTTGCCTGCCTTGACCTCGTAGTAGTAGCCCTTGCGATTGGCGATCAGCGGCGCTGTCTTGGTGCCACTCATGGTGTTTCCCGCATCACGCCGTCCGCGCCCCGGCGCAGCGCATGCGCGTGGGTCGGCAACGGCGCACCCGGCTTTTCCGCGATCGTCACGCCGAACGGCCAACTTGCCGGGGCGATGGCGATGTAGCGCGCAAATCCACCGGTACCACCCTCGAACTTGGCGAAGCCAATCGTGATGAGCGCGCCGGCTTCCGGAACTTGATCGAGATTTGCGACGCCTTCAGCCTGAGCGAAGTTATGCTGCAGCAGCCACTTCTCTGCCACGAACTCCGGAGCGGTATTGTCGGTATCCAAGGGTTCATGCCCGTGCATAAGAATGTGCCGCTCCAAGTGTAGATATTTTAGCGCAGCCAAGCTTACGCCAGGGAACGGCGGCGCCGTGAATCGCTTTGGATCATTCCACTTTTTCGACCAGTCGGAGCGAATCATCACCACCGATCCTGCCGGAACCGGTCCGTGGCGGCGTTCCCATTCCTTGATATCGACAACGGCGGCCTGGTAGCCCGCATCCAAGGCGACTTTGGGTGCAATATTGATCACGACCAACGGACGCAGCGCCACGGTGGGCGGAATATCGCTGATGGTCGCGCCGTGTTCGTTCTCATGCGCCGGCGGCCCGAATTGCGTGCCGATGTGATCCATGGGCAGCTCATAGGCGGTGATGGCCACGCCGTGCTTTTCGTAGCTGAAGGGCTCGCCCTTCTCGATCACTCCGGGTATGGACACGCCCGCCCGCGTCGGCCCCACACTGAAGTCGACAAAACCCTCACCGAGCGGGCCGCCGGGCGCGATGGCGTGGGTTAGGTCGATGTACTTGGCGTGGCGGAGCGTGGCGCTGTAGAAATCCCAGAGCGGCAGTCCTTTGCCGCTTGGGTCCGCGATCGCCAATCCTGCACAGCCGGCCGCCAGTGCCGCGGCGCTTAAGCATGCAACGACCCGGCGCATGCTGCCCTCCTTCGCTAGAATTTGCGCGTTGCGGTCAAGCCGATGGTCCGCGGACGCACCGTCAGCAACGCGTCGGGATCCTGCGAGGAATTGATCGCGGAGACTTCGGCACGTTTATTGGTCAGATTGCGGGCAAAGGCCGTGACGCTCCACGGACCGTTGATCACACCGGCCCGCAGATTGAACAGAGTATAGGACGCCAATGGAATGTTGAACTCGGTATTGGACGCAAAATACGCGTTCACCGCGCCGCGATAAGTCGCATCCGCCGCAACCATCCCCTGCCAGGTGCCGGTAATGGGCGCCGTATAGTTCACTCCTAAGTTGAGCTGGAACTTCGGAACGTTGGGAATCGAATCGCCCGTTCTGCCCAGGGTTGGATTCAGCGCATATTGCGCCGGGTCCGCGCCCTCCGTGAGAAAGGCGTCTTGATACGAGCCGGCAAAACTGGCCGACAGATACTGCAAGGGATGAGCGGTGAACTCGAATTCCACGCCCTTGACGTGCGCGGTACCCGCATTGCCCTGATAAACAAATGCGCCGTCAGCGGTGGTTTCCTGAACCTGAATATTGTCCCACTTGATGAAGTAGATGTCGGCCTGATAGTCGAACAGGCCGCCAAACAGACGCCCCTTGGCGCCCAACTCGTAGTTGGTCAACGAGTCGGGCGAGTACGCCGAAGGAATCGGTTCGAACGGTTCGCTGACCGCGTTCAAACCGCCGCTGCGAAAGCCGGTCGATACCGTCGCGTACGCCAACAGTTCCTCGTTGAACTTGTAGCTGGTGTTGATCTTCCAGGTGACCTTGTTGAAGGTTTCCTCCGGATCGACAATAGGCACCAAATTGGGCGCGCCCGGAAAGCCGCCGAAGGGATGGGTCTGGGTCTGCACGCCGTTCAAAGTCTCGGTGAAGTAACGCACGCCCGCGACTGCGCTCCATGCGTCGGTGATTTTCCAGGTCGCCTCGCCGAAACCCGCATATTGAGTGTCGCTGCGCGTGTCGGTGCGGCCGAAGAAAGTGTTGCCCACACCGGGGAAATTCAACGCATCGTCGGCGTTCGACGAGCTGAAGGGACCGGTCACCAAACCATTGGCGCCGGTGGTAATGACTTGTACGGCCAGATCCTGGCTCTCGTGCTCGCGGTACACGCCCGCCACGAAGTTGACGGGAGAATTCAGATCGCTGGCAAAGCGCAGTTCGCTGGAATTGACTTTGCGCGTGCGCGGCTCGAGCGTTTCGGCCGGAACCGGAACATCAAACGACACCAGAACCGGTGTCGAGTCGAATGTGAAATCAGTGGTGCGGTTGTACTGGTTGGTGGTGCCCGTCACCGTGCCAATGCCGGTATTGTATTCCACCGTCAGACCAAAGACCGTGAGATTGTCCTTCCAGGGACTCAACGTGACGTCGGTATTGCACAGGTCGCAACCCTGGATCGGCGGGATGGGTCCACCGCTAAACGCCGCGACCCCGGGCGGGGTGTAGCGCGATGAACCGTTCGAGGATTCGGTTTGCGTGGTGTAGTTCGCATCGATGGTCAGATTGTCATTCGGGTGGAAGCGCACGATGGCCCGTCCGCCGCCGACATCGTCATCGTTGACGCCCTTGACGAATCCGAGGCCTTGGACCGGCAGGGTCTGAAAATTCGGCGCAGTCGCTGTGCCGATGTTCGTGACGCCCGTGACGCCCTCGCCCACCCGGTGCTGATCGATGTAACCGCTGTCGTAGAGCTTCCATCCGACCAGGCGCAGAGCCAGTACGCCATCGATGATCGGCAGATTGACCTCGCCATTGATGTTGTAGTTGCCGCTGGCGTGCTGGGTCTCCGAGCCTTCCGTCGTCAAATAGCCGCCGAGAGTGTTGAGATCGGGAGAATTGGGGATGAAGCGAATCGTACCGCTCATGGAACTCGCGCCGTACAACGTACCCTGGGGTCCGCGCAACACCTCAACGCGATTCATGTCGTACAGACGGATGTCGGATTCGAAGCCGCCGCCGTCATCGGCATTCGAGCCGCTGATCACCGCTTCGCCGTAGTACACACCGGTCGTCGCATCGCCGGTGGAGTTGATGCCGCGGATGACGTATTTCTTGTCGCCTGGGCCTAAATCTTGAATCGAGAGGCCAGGAACCTCTCCTGCAATGCTCATGATTCCCGACGCACTGATGTTCTGCAATGACTCGCCGCTGATGGCTTGGATCGATGCCGGGATATCGAGGACCTTCTGGGCATTGAGCTTGTTGGCGGTGACGACGATTTCCTCGAGGCCGGTGGAACTCGCGGCAACCGTTTGGGCCGGCGACGAGAGCGGTGCGGCCAATGTGGCGGCGATGCCTACGCAAGCGGCAAATCGCCGGCCTGCAACCCCTAGCTTGACGGTCAGACGCCGTCCGATTGTTATATTCATCGCAGATTCTCCCGTTATTGAGCCGTCACAATATGAGTTATCATATGAAATATCAAATAAAGACCGCCTGTTGCGTGTCACCCACAAAATCTGCTCCATATGAGCGCAGGGGATTGCAAGGCACGCGCCAAAGAGGCGCACGAAGTCTCGGAAGCCCGGAACCTGGGAACCTCAGCCGGTCAGGCTAGGACCGGCCCCTCATGTTGCGGCTCAGGCGACGAATCAGATTGAAGGCCGCCTCGGTGCCCGACGGAGAAAAGCCTTCCAACAGGCGCTGCTCGCGCCGCCGCACGACGATATTCAGCGAATTGAACAGCGCCCGCCCCTTGTCCGTGAGATACACCTCAACGCAGCGCGCATCTTCCCGCCGCAGGACTCGGCGGACGGTGTTTTCCTTTTCCATGCGCATCAGAGCGCGGCTGAGCGCCGACTGCTGCACCATTGCGCGATCGATGATCTCATTGATGGTGATCCCATCACCCATCGCGAGCACCGCCAGGATGCGCCAGCGGGTGACGTTGATCCCCTCACGCCGCAGTTTTTCGATCAGGTCCGCGTTGAGTTGATAGGCCAGTTTCGCGATCAGATGCGGCAAGAAATCGTCGAACAGCGCTTGATCCGAGGATTTTGGCGCTGCGTTTAGGCTGGCCGCGGCGGTTTTTTTTCTGGTTCGCGCCATGCTCTTAGAAGGGACTCCGACCTGCGAGGATAGCGCTTAATTTTTCAGCGTCGATGTTACCACCCGAGACGATGCAGACAACATTGCCTTTGGGCGCCTGTGCGCCCAGGGCCGCCGTTGCACCTAACGCCCCGGCGAGCGACACGGCGCCGGCCGCCTCCGCGATGACGTGGTGCCGCCCGGCGAGCAGACGTATCGCCGCGGCAATCTGTTCGAATGACGCGCATACCGAGGCATCCGTCACTGCACGCAGCAGCGGCCACATTTCCGCGAGCACCGTGGTGCTGCCCATGCCGTCGACGAAACTCTGCCGGTGGGGAACCGTCACCGGCGCACCCTGCTGCAAGGCGGCCGCGGCCGGCTGGGCGGCTTCCGATTCCGCCACAATCATTCGCGCTGTCGGGCGCAGGCGCCGCATCACCGAACCGACCCCGCAAATCAAACCGCCGCCGCCGAAGGGTACGACCACCGCATCGCAGCCCGGCAGATCCTCGAGGATCTCCGCGCCAATCGTCGCATTGCCCGCCAGCACGCCGGCTTCGGCGACCGGATGGACGAAGACTCCTTCTTCGCCGGCGCAAGCACGGCTGGTGAGAACCGTCCACCATTCGTCGAATGGGCGCCGAATGACCTTGGCGCCGAGCTCGACCAGTGCTTTGACCTTGGTTTCGGCGGCGGCGCTCGGAACAACCACCGTTACCGGCACGCCCATGGCGCGCGCTGCAAAGCTAAGACCCTGTCCGAAGTTGCCGGCGCTCGCGGTCAAGACGCCGCGCTGCAGCCGCGCCGCATCCATGGTCTTCAACACATTGACCGCTGCCCGGATTTTGAACGAACCCCAGGGCTGCAGATTCTCCAGCTTGAGAAAGATGTTGGCGCCCGGCAGATCGGTGTTCAGCCGCAGGAGCGGCGTTCGCAGCGCAAAGGGGCGAATATTGTCGCGCGCGGCGGCGACCTGCGCCGCGCTGGGCAGCGACAACACGCTAGAAGTCAATGATCTGCCCAACGCCGGCCGCGCGTGCCTTCTGAAGGACGTGATGCGCCGCCGCCAGGTCTTGCGGCGCGATGCCGAGGGACTTGTACAGCGTCATATCCAGGGGTGAGCAGCGGCCGGCCTTCGAGCCGTTGGCCACCTCGCCGATCTCGCCCAAGATATGTTCCGCCGTGATGGCGCCGGCCCGCAGCGCGCGCAAATACTCGCCGCCCTCGTTCACCGTGGAGTTGCGGCAGTCGACGAAGAACCGGGTTTTAACAACCGCCGGGATATCGATTTCTGCGGCCGCGGCGATGCTCGAACCGACGACGTTGAGGTGCACGCCCGGGGTTAGCCAGTCGCCCTGCAGGATCGGTTCACGCGCCTTGGTCGTGGTGCAAATAATGTCCGCTCCGGCAATCGCTTCGCGAACCGTGGCGGAGGTTTCGACGGTGATTCGATGTCTTGCCCCTTCCGCTTCTGCGAACAGCTTCGCCTTGGCGGCATCGCGTGCCCACACGCGAATCCGCCGTAGCGGCCGCACCTTGAGCATCGCCTCAAGATGGCTGCGGGCCTGCTCGCCGGCGCCCAACACGGCCAGGTCTCCGGCTTGCTCCTGAGCCAACAATCGTGTGGCAAGCCCGCTCGCGGCCGCGGTACGAATTGCGGTGATTTCTGCCGCATCGAGCAGCGCAACCGGCTGACCGTGATCCGCCTCGAACAGCAGCACCAAGCCCAGATGCGACGAATATTGCGGCGGCTTGTTGCGCGGAATCAGGCTCACGAGCTTGACGCCGAAACACTCCGGGTCTGCCAGATATCCCGGCATCATTCCCATCATGCCGCGATCGCCGGGCATCACGAGGATCGATCGCAGCGGCAACACCACCCGCCCCTCCGAGACGGCGATCATGGTCCGCTGCATCAGATCGATGCACTCCGCCATCGGCAGCAATTGGCGCACCTCGGCGCCGCGCAAAACGCGAATTTCCATCAGGTGCCTGTCTGAGTCGTCCGAGGCCGGAGGGAACCGCGCAGCTCTTGCATTGCCGCTATGAAAGACTCGACATCGTCGTCATTGTTGTAAAAGTGAAAGCTGGCGCGGACATTGTCGTCGCGATAGGACGTCACGATGTCGTGCTTCATCAATTCCGCCTGCAGCCGTGCGGCGTCGCTCGACGGCACGGCAACGGTGGCGCCGCGCCGCGCATCCTGGACCGGCGTGATGCTCGGCCAGCCGATCTCTTCCAGCCTTTCCATGCAACGGCGCGTCAGCGCAAAGTTGCGCTTTTCGATCGCCGGCGTACCGACCTTGAGCAGCAGTTTAAGACCCGCCTCGGCAGCGTAGCAGTTGACGACCGGCGGCGTCCCGGCTTCGAAGCGGCGCGCGTTGGGCGCCGGACGATTCGCGGTGATGTCCATGGCGGTGATGTCTGCCTGCGCAAACCAGCCGCTGTTGGTCGGCACCAGCGAGCGCACGCAAGAGTCCTTTGCATACAGGAAGCCGATCCCCGCGGTACCCAACAAGTACTTGAGCATGCCTCCCGCCGCGAAGTCGACGTCCAGGGCCTTGACATCGATATCGAGCGAACCCACCGACTGATAGCAATCGAGCAGCACCATGGCACCCTTGGCTCGCGCGAGGCGCACGATGCCGGGGATATCGAGTTTCGCGCCGTTGCGGAAACACACATGGGTGATCGCCACGAGTTTCGTTTGTTCGTCGATCGCCTTTGCGAACATTTCCGCCGGGATATAGCCGTCGGCGGCGCGCGGCACATGAACGACTTTCGCGCCACGAGGCTCTTGCGCGTGCCAGATCTGCGCATTGGTGGGAAACTCGAAGTCGCTGACCACGACCTTGTTGCGAGGGCCGGTGAAGTTAATCGCGCTCGCCAGGGCATTCAATCCGGCAGAGACCGATGCGGTCACGGCGATCTCATCGGGCGAGGCGTGCAGCAGCGTCGCGGTCAAATTGCGCACCGACTCGTTCTTCATTACCCAAACGTCCCAGTTCGCGCCGACCAGCAACCGATCTTCCATGTAGGCGTTGAATGCCGCTCTTACCTCGTTCGCAAGTGCGCAATACGAACCGCTGTTAAGATAGGTCTTTCGCTGCAGTACGGGGAATTCCTTGCGCAGCGCCTCGAAATTCTGTTCCATGTTTGACGGTTCCTGTCGCAAGAAATCGAAGCGAATTATATGCACAGTCATATAAACATGCAATTATTGAGAGACGGGCGCGCCGCAGCGCGGTATCGCGAGGACATCGTTTGTTC
>DATNKC010000399.1:0-10119 GCA_035603615.1 Steroidobacteraceae bacterium
GTGACGCGCTACGATCTGATTGGGATCGATCTCGATCCGGAGACCATCCTGCTGGACTCGGCAAACAATTTATTTGCCGACGTCGATGCCAGTTCCATCCTCGTGCGCGCCGGATACGAAGGCGAGGAGAAGCGGCTGCGCGACATGGCCGCCGCCTGGTCGAGCGAGCGGTTTGTGAAGATGGAGCAAGAGGTCGCGCATCGCTACCCGGGACCCATCCGCATCCGCAATGTCCGGTTGTTCGATCCGAAGAGCTCATCACTGACACCCGTCGTGTCGGTCCTGGTACAGGGAAAGGTTATCGCCGCCGTTGAACCCAACGATAGCCCGCCCACCCCCGCTGAGACCACCATCGATGGCGCAGGCGGCACGCTGATCGCAGGCCTGTACGAAATGCATGCCCATTTGGGCCAAAGCGATGCCCTTCTCAACGTCGTCGCGGGCATCACCACCGTGCGCGACATGGGCAACGACAACGCGGTGCTCGATGCGCTGATCCAACAAATCGACAGCGGCGCGATTGGCGGCCCGCACGTCATCCGCTCGGGATTCATCGAGGGCAAGAGCCCATTCAGCGCCAACAACGGCATCTTGGTCGACAGCCAAGAGAAGGCCATCGATGCGGTGCGTTGGTACGGCGCGCGTAATTATTGGCAGATCAAGATTTACAACAGCATGACGCCGGCCTGGGTGCCGGCCATGGCCAAGGAGGCCCACCTGCTCGGCATGCGGGTCGCCGGCCACATTCCCGCCTTCTCGAATGCCGATGCCATGATCGAGGCGGGCTACGATGAGATCACGCACATCAATCAATTCTCGCTCGGCTGGGTGATTCAACCCACCGAGGACACCCGCACGCTGTTTCGTTTGACCGCGCTGAAGCGCCTACCCGCGTTGGATCTGCAAAGCCCCCAGGTCCAGCACACCATCAATATGATGGTGGATCGCAAGATTGCGATTGACCCAACGCTCGGGATTCACGAACAGTTGACGCAGCGGCGCGACGGCAAGATTCCGCCCGGTGCGGTCGATTATTTCGACCATATGCCGATTGGTTGGCGCCGCAATAACATGAAGGCATTGGCGGATACTTCCGCGCCGGGCGATGATCAAGCCTATCGGCAGGCTTTCGACAAGCTGGTCGCGGTGGTTCGCATGCTGCACGACCGCGGCGTGTTCATCGTCTTTGGCACCGACACGGGCGGCTCCTTTACCTATCATCGCGAAATGGAGCTGTACCAGCTCGCGGGAATGACGCCCGCGGAAATCTTGAAGCGCGCCACTTTCGATTCGGCTCGCTACACGAGCCAGGACCAGCGCATGGGCTCGATCGAAAAAGGCAAGCTCGCGGATTTCTTTCTCATCCCCGGCGATCCGATCAAGAATCTGAAAGCCATCAAGACCATCAGCATGGTCGTGAAGGATGGCACCATTTACTACCCCAGCGAGGTGTATCCGAAGTTCGGCATTCAACCATTTGCGCCGCCGCCGAAGGTCACGCCCAGATGACCGATACCGCCGCCGACGCGCTGCGTGATCTGGTCGCGACGTCGCTGGAACGGGTCAAGGAATTGCGGCGCGCGGGTGATCTTGCCGTTCTACTCGCGGCCGCCAACGCGGCGGCCGACGAAATCGAGCAACGTGTCGGGGAGCGTTTGGATGATGCGGAGCGGCAAGCGCTGACAGCGGTCAGACGATTTACATTCAACGCCGCCGCGGACTGTTGGCCGGGCTGGAGCGTTCCGGACAAGCCGCCGGAAAAACGAAATCTCCTGGTCGCGCTGGCGCTGGCACAACGCTCGGCCCGGCTTACCGAGAAGTTGGGCCTTGGACCGCTGCAGGAAGGAACCGGGATCTGGCTTTGCGGAGCCTTTGATCTCGCCCTCGGTAAACACGCCGACGCCTCGAGCGCCTTCGGCGTCGCGCGCCGGCACTACATTGCCGCCAAGGCGCCCGGTTTGGTGCTGCTGATGGAAGGCTATATCGCCATCGTGCGCCAGATAACCGGAGATCAAATTCCAGCCGATGGAGAAGATCTCCACCAGATCACAGCCAGGATCGCGGCGGGTGCCTTCGAAGACGGGGCCGAATGGATAGCGCAGCTGCGCACCGCTCTGAAGGTGTTCGCCCCAGGTATAATGCTCCCATGAGAACTCGTCGACATTCCCTGGTTGTAAAAGTAGGTTCGGTCTCCATTGGAGGCCCATCCCCCATCGTGGTCCAATCGATGACCAACACCGACACGGCCGACATCGACGGCACGGTGGCGCAGGTCAAGGCGTTGGCGCGCGCCGGGTCCGAATTGGTCCGCGTCACGGTCAATAATGACGAATCGGCCGCGGCGGTCCCGCACATCCGCGAGCGCCTGGATGCGCAGGGCATCAGTACTCCCTTGGTGGGTGATTTTCATTTCAATGGCCATAAGCTGCTCAAGGCGCATCCGGCCTGCGCAGAGGCCCTGGGCAAGCTGCGCATCAATCCGGGCAATGTCGGGCGCGGCAGCAAGCGCGATCCGCAATTTGCGGAAATGATCGAGACGGCCGTCAAGTTCGGCAAGCCGGTGCGCATCGGCGTGAATTGGGGCAGCCTCGATCAGGATTTGCTCACCCGCATGATGGATGAGAATTCAAAGCAGCCGGAGCCCAAGGCGGCGATCGACGTCATGCGCGAAGCCATTGTCGTCTCGGCTTTGGACAGTGCGAAGCGCGCCGAATCCTTAGGTTTAGGGTCCGACAGGATCGTCATCAGCGCCAAAGTGAGCGGCGTACAGGATTTAATCGCCGTATACCGCAATCTGGCGGGTCGTTGCGCCTACCCCTTGCACCTAGGGCTCACTGAGGCCGGCATGGGCAGCAAGGGCATCGTGGCGTCTACGGCGGCCATGGGGGTGCTGTTGCAGGAAGGCATCGGCGACACCATTCGCGTCTCATTGACTCCCGAACCCAACGGCGATCGCACGCAGGAAGTCATCGTCGCTCAGGAAATACTTCAGACCATGGGTTTGCGCGCATTCACGCCCATGGTGATCGCCTGCCCCGGGTGCGGCCGCACCACGAGCACCTACTTCCAGGAATTGGCGCAAAAGATCCAAAGCCACATTCGGCATCGGATGCCTGAATGGCGCAAGCAGCGTACGGGCGTGGCCGACATGACGGTCGCGGTCATGGGCTGCGTCGTCAACGGCCCCGGCGAGAGCAAGCATGCCAACATCGGCATCAGCCTTCCCGGCACCGGCGAACATCCGGTGGCGCCGGTGTACGAGGATGGCGCGAAGACCGTGACGCTCAAGGGCGATCGAATCGCCGAGGAGTTTCAGGATCTGGTCGAGCGCTACATCGAGCGCACCTACGCGAAAATTCAGACATGAAGGAGCTGTCGGAAAAAAAATGCGCGCCCTGTGAGGGCGGCGTAAAACCCCTGACGCCCGCCAAGGTCAAACTTCTGGCCAAGCAGCTGCACAAGGACTGGAAGATCGCCAAGGACTCCAAGAGCCTGGCGCGGGCGCTGAAGTTCAAGGATTTCTACCGGACCATGAGTTTCGTCAACGCTCTGGCGTATATCGCCAACACCGAAGACCATCACCCCGATTTGGAGGTGGGCTATGACTACTGCCATGTCACCTACTCCACGCATTCGATCGGCGGGCTGTCGGTGAATGATTTCATTTGCGCGGCAAAGCTAGACCGCCTTTAGAAACTCCGGTAAATCCCCCGCCAAGCCCAAGGCGCGCATTGCAAAGCCGCGTTTGACCAAGGGCATCCTCGCCACGGCGCTCAAGCCCGCCGTCCGCAGCCGGGTGCTGAGCGCGTCCGAATGCGAAAATAGCCGCTCCAATCCATCCAGTGCGGCGGCCGCGATGACGTTCTCGCTGCGCCGCCAGCGCTCATAGCGCCGCAGGTGTTTGAAGTCCCCGAAGTTCGCCGCGCCCCCCGCTTCGCCCAAGACCTCCGACAGCGCCGCGCAATCCAACAGCCCTAAGTTCAATCCCTGACCGGCGAGTGGATGCACCACGTGCGCGGCATCGCCGAGCAATACGGCCCGCGGCCGCGCATAGTCGACGGCGTATTGCAGTTTCAGCGGGAAGCTCGCCAGCTTGGTCGTCAGGGTGCACTGACCCAACACTCCACCGCTGGCCTCGGTCAGTGCCTTGCCAAAAGCCGCGCCATCCATGGCTCGCAAAATATCTGCCTGGGGCCGTGCGACGCTCCACACAATGGAGCAGCGTCCATCCTCGAGCGGCAGAAATGCAACAGGCCCTGTTTTCAAGAACCGTTGCCAGGCGGTGTTAGCGTGAGCTTCAGCGGTTCGCACATGCGCCACCAAGGCATCTTGGTAGTAGGCATGCCCCGCGGTGTCGATGCCCAGCAGTTCCCGCGTCTTTGAATCCGTTCCATCGGCCGCCGCCAGCAGCGCGCCGCGCAATTCTCGTCCGTCGCTTAAGGACAGCATCACATCATCGTCGCCCGCTTCTATGCCCGCCACGGTACCCTCGATCAGGACCGCGCCCGCGGCTCGCGCGGATTGCAGGCACTGCCATTGCAATGCTCTGCCATCCACGATGTAGCCAAGATTGGGCTCGCCGAGTTCGGCGCAATCAAACTCCAATGAGCCGGGTCCGGTCGGCGTGCCGCTGGCATCGAAGACGCGCATGCGCTCATAGGGGAACACGCGCCCTGCGGGCAGCGAGTTCCAAACGCCGCATACTTTGAGCAGCCGCTCCGAGGCGCGGCTCAAGGCAAATACACGCAGGTCCCAATCGGGGCTTAGGGGTGCGCCCGCAAATTGATCGGCCACCACCGCCACCCTTCCAGGAGGGCTCAATTTGCGCGCCAGCAGCAGGCTCGCCATCACGGTACCGATCACGCCGGCGCCGACAATGATCACGTCGAAATCCGGCTCTCGCCCGCGGCTCACGTCAACGCCACGCCACGGGCCAGTTTAGGAACACGGCCGCCGCCCCCGGTGCTGAGGCGCGACAGTGCGGATTTTGCGGGAGGCAGCAGATCGAATGCCAGCAGTCCCAAGTTGCGCACGCGCGCCACCACGCTCGAGGGATTGGAAAACATGCGCACCAATCCGTCGGTGAAGGCAATGACGCCGCCGCGGTCCGCGCGACGCCAGGCATCGTATTCGCGCAGCAGCTGAGCGTTGCCCGGATCGGCATGTTTGCGCGCATCGGCAGCGCCGCGGGCGTTCTCTGCGATCAGTTCGGCGAGGCTCGCCACATCGCGCAATCCCAAATTGAATCCCATGCCTGCCACCGGATGCAGGCCCTGCGCGGCATTGCCGATGATGACGCAACGCGGCGCGCTGGTGCGCTCCGATTGTGTCAACGAGAGCGGATAGGGCACACGGCGTCCTACTTTGAGGAATCGACCCAGGCGAAAACCGAAACGACGCTGTACTTCGGCGAGGAATTCTTGGTCCGACCAGGCCAGAGCGGATTGCGCGGCGTCCTTGGCTAAGGTCAAAACCAGCGTGCAGCGTCCCCCATCCAAAGGCAGCAGTGCCAGGGGACCCTCGGGCGTGAAGCGCTCGTATGCCACGTTATCGTGAAAGCGCTGCGGTAATACCGTGGTGATCACCGCCGTTTGGCCGTAGTCGCGCACCTCTGCGGCAACGCCGAACGCGCTGCGCACCACGGACTGCGTCCCATCCGCGGCCACGATGAGTTTCGCATCGATCGCGATCTTGGCGCCCGACTCGGCGAACTCGATTTTGACCGATTCATCGTTCGCCGTGAGCCCCGACAACACGGCCGGACAAAATACTTTTGTTTCCTGGCTCGAAAGGCGCGACCAGAGGGCGCTGCCGAGCGCCCGGTTGGCTACGACGTAACCCATGGCCTTGAGGCCCTGTTCCTTGGCGTCGATTCGCGCAAAGCCAAACCGCCCCTGGTCCGACACGTGAATCTTGGCGATCGGCGTCGCGGCTGCATCCAGCGCGGACCAGACGCCGATGGCCTCGAGGATTCTGCGGCTGCCGTTCGAGAGCGCCGTGGTGCGCTCGTCAAAACTGGGTTGTGCCGCCGCGTTATGTGGAATTGCCTCGATGAGGGCAACGCGTAAGTTCAACGGCGCGAGCGCAACCGCCAGCGTCGCCCCCACCATGCCGCCGCCGACGATGGCGACGTCATAGGTCATCGCAGCGCCTCGATGGCATCCGCGGTTTTCTCGAGCGCGCCGGTCAGCACCTCCGGCGCCCCCTGCGTGACCAGCACTTCATCTTCGATGCGAATTCCGATGTTCCAAAACTCCTTCGGAACCTTGGGTGAGGGCCGAATGTAGATCCCCGGTTCGACCGTGAGCGCCATGCCAGGTTCCAACACACGCCACTCGCCGCCCACTTTGTAATCGCCCACGTCGTGCACATCGATCCCCAACCAGTGGCCGGTGCGATGATTGAAAAACGGCAGGTAGGCTTGGTCCTTGATCAATTTGGTCGTCGAGCCCTTGAGCAATCCCAGCTTGGCTAGGCCCTGCGTGACGACGCGCACCGCGGCTTCATGCGGCTCATTCCAATGGTTGCCCGAACGCACCTTGTCGATGGCCGCCAATTGCGCCTCCAGCACGACGTCGTAGACCGCACGTTGCACCGCGGTGAATTTGCCGCTGACCGGGAAGGTGCGGGTGATATCCGACGCATAGTAGTCGTGTTCACAACCGGCATCGAGCAGCAACAGATCCCCGTCGCACAAGGGCTGATCGTTGTCGCGATAGTGCATGACGCAGGCATTGGCGCCGCCCCCGACGATGGGTTGGTAGGAGACGTCGGCGTTGTGCGAGCGGAATTCGTGCAGCACTTCCGCCATCACCTCGTATTCCATGCGGCCCGGACGGGCGAAGCGAATGGCGCGGCGGTGGGCGCCGACCGCGATTTGCGCCGCGCGCCGCAGACTGGCCTGTTCCGGCCGGCTCTTGTACAGACGCATATCATCAAGCACATGGTTGAGCGCGACGAATTCCTGCGAGCCGCCTGCGCCCTGGCGGGACAACACCTTGAGTCCATTGACCCAGCTCAAGATGCGCGGATCGAAATCCAGATGGGTTCCCATGGAGTAGAAGATCTGCGAACGCTGCTCCATGAGTCCCGGCAGAATTTCATCGATGTCCTCGATCGGAAAGGCATCGTCCGCACCGTAGTGCTCAACCGCCCCTTCGGTGCCGGCGCGCGCGCCATCCCACGACTCCCGCAGGGCATCATGCTCACGCACGAACAGCAGATATTCAGCCTGCGGACGGCCAGGCAGCAGAACGGCGACCGCGTCGGGCTCCGGGAAGCCGCTCAAATAGTAAAAATGGCTGTCCTGCCGATAAGCGTATTCGATATCCCCGTTGCGGTGACGCACCGGGGCGGCGGGCAAGATCGCGATCGCATCCTTGCCGATCATGCGCATGAATTGGCGCCGTCGGCGTGCGAACTCCTTGCGATCCATTCGAAGCCTTAAAGTTCAGTGCAGCCGCTGCTGCGCGGGGTAGACCTGCCGGCGCAGCGGCAGTAGTTCTTCGAACACGACCTGCGCCGCAACCCGGATGAACTCAACCAGTTCTGCGTAGGCTTGTTCGTTGGACTCGTCTCCCTCCGCATCATCGCCGGTGGCGCGAGAGATTTCGGTGAAGTCCCGGACGATTTCACCGACGTCCCCGCCCAAGGCTTCCAGATCGGAGATGGACCCGGTGCCCAGTCCATAGAGAAATCCGGTGCACCATAATGCAAGCGCGTTGGCGCGCCCATTCAGCGGTTGTTCGTCGTCGGGCAGCAGGGGCTCGAACTCCATCCCCTGTTCGCCGAAGGAAGCCGCCGTGGCCGTGAAGACCCTTTCGAGTATCGCGGCGGATTCCTCGCTGAGCGCGGCGCCGTCCGGGAGGATTTCGTTGATCCAGTCCTGCATTTTGTAAGGTGCGACCGAGCACAGGGCGCCGCACAGTGATCCATGCGCTTCGGCCGCGTCCGCCAGGCCGCCGGCCGTGGCCAGCACATCCTCGAAATCCTGGAACCGAATATCTGACATCATGGTTGGGCGAATAATAGCGCAGTGGAGGGATAATTCGCCCTTTGCATTGCGCTATCGCCCGCTCTATATTGGCAACCTATGAACGAAGCTAATCCGAAGTCAGCGGTCGAACTCGAGCTGAAGCGCTTGGAAAAGCGTCTTGAAGATCTCATCGTCACCGTCAGTCATATCAAGGAAGAGAATCGCGCGTTGCGGCAGCGCCAGGATACGCTGACATCCGAACGGGCGACGCTCTTACAAAAAAACGAGCAAGTGCGCGGACGCGTGGAGGCCATGATCGGCCGCTTGAAATCCATGGAACAGGCGTGAGCGACAATCAAGCGCGGGTCAGCGTGCGAATACTCGAAAAGGAGTACCACATTTCCTGCCCGATCGAGGAACGCTCCGACCTGCTTGATTCTGCCGAGTTCTTGAACACGAAGATGCGAGAAATCCGCGATAGCGGAAAGGTCGTCGGCTTGGATCGTATTGCGGTAATAGCCGCGCTCAACATGGCAAATGAACTCATCCGTTTCCGCAATCGTGACACCAATCTCGATTCCGACGTCGGCGGACGCTTGCGTATCTTGCGTGAGCGCGTAGAGTCGGCCTTGGAGAAAGGTCAACAGCTCGAACTCTGAGCTGCCTTTCTCGACAGTTAAATTTGGCGCTGCCTGCGGTGTTCGATGCGGATCGGGTTACCTCCTGACCCTAATTTTGTAAACCCCAGGGGCCAATGCTTGCTGGCAACATTGTGCAAGTCCGCCCTGAGCGGAAAGCCTTAAGTGCCGCAGTCGGTCCCACCTGTTGCTCAGGTCGGGAGCAACGGTCCAAAACGGCATTTGCGGGTAGCGCCATCCCCTTACCCATGAAGGCAGCCCTCCGTAAACAATTGCGTGAGCAGCGCCGCGCACTCCGCGAGCCGGACCATTGGCACCGCTCCCTCGCCGCCGCCAAGGCAGTTGCGCGCCTGCGGTTCTTTCGCGCAGGCCGTCGCGTTGCGCTGTATCTACCCTTCGACGCAGAGTCGGACACCGCCGCGTTGATCGCAGCCGCATGGCGGCGCGGGGTGCAGGTGTTTGTTCCGGTCATCAGCGATCGGCGGCATGCTCGCCTGCGCTTCTACCCCTTGAGCGGCGCCACCATACCCGGCGAGTTTGGAATTTCAGTTCCACGGCTGCGCTTGACCCCCGTGTCGCCTCAATGGCTGGATCTCATCGTCGTCCCGTTGGTCGGCGTCGACGCCAAGGGAAGGCGACTGGGCATGGGGGGTGGGTACTACGATCGCGCCCTTGCGTTCCGTGGTCGGCGGCGCTACTGGAAGGGTCCGCATCTGGTCGGACTCGCGTTTGACTGCCAGCGCACAAACGTGAAGTTTGCCGACGCCTGGGACCTACGATTGGATTCATTGGCAACTGAATCGGGAATGGAGCACTTCCTATGAATTATTGGCTGTTCAAATCGGAGCCTGCCACCTTCAGCATCGATGATCTTGGCAAGGCTCCCAAACAAACCACGGCGTGGGACGGCGTGCGCAATTACCAGGCGCGCAACATGCTGCGCGACTCCATAAAAAAGGGTGATTTAGCATTTTTCTACTATTCGAGTTGCGATGTACCGGGCATCGCCGGCATCGTCAGCATTGCCCGCGAAGGTTATCCGGATGTCACCGCCTTTGACCCGAAGAACCACCACTACGATCCCGATTCCAAAAAGGACAAGCCCTCTTGGTATGTCGTCGACGTGAAGTACGTACGCAAGTTCAAGCGCATCATCACGCTCGACGAGTTGCGAAAGCACGTCGATAAGCAGCTCAAGGATTTTGTTTTGCTGCGCCGAGGGAATCGTTTATCGGTCATGCCGGTGACGAAAAAGGATTGGGATTTCATCCTCACCCTTGAGTGACGCCGCTCACATCGCTAGCACATTGTGGTGCGAGAGCGCGAGCTATTGCTTGTAAATTAATTATTCGCGTATATACTCGAACCCCGGACTAACCCGATAACGGAGTTTCTATCATGGCAGCGAAAGCAAAGAAGGCGAAGAAGAAGGTAGCTAAGAAAAAGGCCGCTAAGAAAAAGTAAGCCTTCGAAAGTAATCAACTGTGCCCGCGTAAGCGGGCACAG
>DATNKC010000400.1:0-9013 GCA_035603615.1 Steroidobacteraceae bacterium
TCGGGGCAGATTTTGATGCACGTGCGCGCCCAGCCCGGCACACGCATCGAGGAGACGGCGCGCCTGTTCGAGAACGTCGAGGACACGATTAGAAGCGTGATCCCGGCGAAGGATCTCACCAGCATGGTGGATAACATCGGCTTGCCGTTCAGCGGCATCAACATGGCCTACCAGAACACGGGCACCATTGGACCCGGAGACGGCGACGCGCTGATCGCACTCAGTGAGGATCACGCACCCACCGACACCTACATCAAGAAGCTGCGCACCTTGCTGCCGCAGAAATTCCCGGGTACCGCTTTCTCCTTCCTGCCCGCCGACATCGTCTCGCAGATCTTGAACTTCGGCCTGCCGGCGCCGATCGACCTGCAGGTCATCGGCAACAATCAACAGGCCAACTACGCCTACGCCACCGAACTGCTCAAACGCATCCGCACCGTGCCGGGCATCGCGGATCTGCGCATCCAGCAGGTGTTCAACTACCCGCAGATCAACGTCAATGTGGACCGCACCCTCGCCGGAGAGGTGGGCCTGACCCAGCGCGATGTCGCCAACAGCCTCCTGGTCACACTCTCCGGCAGCGGGCAAGTGCGCCCGAACTTCTGGCTGAACCCGGATAACGGGGTGTCCTATCCGATCGTGGCGCAGATGCCTCAGTACCGCATCGACAGCATTTCGGATCTGTCGAACGTACCGGTCACCTCCGACACCACGAAAGAGCCGCAGTTTCTCGGGGGGTTGGCGCGCATCACCCCCGGGCCCAGCCCGGGGGTGGTCTCGCACTACAACGTGCAGCCGGTGATCGATCTGTACGGCTCGACCCAGGAGCGCGACTTGGGCGCGGTGGCGAGCGACATCGAACACATCATCAAGGACACCAAAAGTCAGGTGCCGCGCGGCTCCTATGTGGCGCTGCGCGGGCAGGTGCAGACCATGACGAGCGCCTATAACCAGCTCTACATCGGCCTGATCGGCGCCATCGTGCTCGTCTATCTGGTGATCGTGGTGAACTTCCAGTCCTGGATCGATCCGTTCATCATCATCACCGGACTTCCCGGTGCGCTCGCCGGCATCGTATGGATGCTGTTCACCAGCGGCACGACGCTCTCCGTGCCCGCCCTCACCGGCGCCATCATGTGCATGGGCATCGCCACCGCCAACAGCATCCTGTTGGTGAGCTTCGCGCGCGAAGGCTTGAGCCAAGGCCTCGACGCAACGAGCGCGGCGCTCGAGGCGGGCTTCACGCGTTTTCGTCCGGTCTTGATGACCGCGCTCGCCATGATCATCGGCATGGTGCCGATGGCCCTCGCCTTGGGCGAGGGCGGTGAGCAGAACGCCCCCCTCGGCCGTGCCGTGATCGGCGGCCTCGCCGTGGCCACGATCGCCACCTTGTTCTTCGTACCCGTCGTGTTCAGTGTACTGCACGGAAAATCGAACGCGACGGGCGAACCCGAGCCTACCACCGCGCCGGCCGCACCGGCCGCGTAACTGGAGATACGTCCTTGAGCGAAAACCATCATGACCGCCCGCAGGGGCACCATCCAAACTCGACTCCTGCCGCGCCGCCACCGTCGCCCGAGCGGCTGCGACGCGTGGGCATCATCGTCGCGATCGTTGCGGTCGCGGTCGCTATCGCCGGGATTGCCATCCGCTGGGTGCACGGGCGCGACGTAAAGGAGTGGGCAAACGCGCGAGCGACGCCCTTGGTGAGCGTCATGACGCCCGGACAAGGGGTTTCCGGCCAGCAAACGACGCTGCCGGGCAATATTCAAGCATGGTACGAGGCACCGCTGTACGCACGGGTCAGCGGCTATCTCAAGAAGTGGTACGAGGACTACGGGGCGCACGTGAAGAAGGGCCAGTTATTGGCGGAGATCGATGCGCCGGATCTCGACGCGGAACTCGCCGCGGCTCAAGCCAACTTGAAGGCCGCCGAGGCTCAAGTGAAAGTCCGCGAGGCCGAAATGGAATTCGCGCGCACTACTTATGAGCGCTGGCGGGATTCGCCGACCGGCGTCGTATCGGAACAGGAACGCGAGTCCAAGAAAGCGGATTTCGCCAGCGCCTCGGCGCGGCATAATTCCGCGATCGCCGACGTCAGGTCCGACCAGGGCGTCGTCGATCGGTTGGGGGCGCTCGAGCAGTTCAAGCGCATCGTCGCTCCCTTCGACGGGGTGGTGACCGCGCGAACCACCGACATCGGCAATCTCATCAATGCCGGCAGCGGTTCCAGCACGAGCGGACCGCCCCAGCTATTCCGCGTCGCGGACGTGCATGAAATGCGGGTGTTCGTCCAGGTACCGCAAGAGCTGTCCGCGGAGATTCACAACGGACTCACGGCGGATCTCGAACTGCCGCAGTACCCGGACCGGACCTTCAAGGCGACGGTGGCGACCACCTCGGAAGCGATCAACGAAGCCGCGCGCACGTTGCTCGTCGAGCTGCACGCCGACAATGCGGACAATCTGCTGCAGCCCGGCACCTACGCGGAAGTGCATTTCCATCTTGCCTCGAACCCGGACGTCGTGCGGATCCCGACGAGCGCGCTGGTATTTCGCGAGCAAGGCATGCAGGTGGCCATCCTCGGCAAGGATAACCGCGTGGAGTTGCGCCCGGTGAAACTCGGCCGCAATCTCGGTACGGATGTCGAAGTGGTGTCGGGGTTGACACCGCAGGACCGGGTGATCGAGAGTCCGCCTGATTCTCTGAGCACAGGAGATCTGGTCCGCGCTGTCGATAACGCTCCGGCCGGCGAGGATGGCCGGCTGGCCGCCAAGCAGGCGGCCTCGGGAGCGTCCAAGGCCACGCCATGAAGGCTCGACTTTCTCCTCTGCGCTCAGGCGTCGCCGCCGCGGCGCTAGTCCTGGCGAGCTGCTCGGTCGGCCCCTCCTACCGCACGCCGAAGCCCAATGTACCGGATCGGTTTGTGGGGTCAGCCGAGGCGCGCCCCGGAAGCCCTGGCGGCGGCGCCGCATCGCCCGCGGTGCTGGATCTCGCCAACTGGTGGAAATCGCTCGACGATCCCGAACTCGATTCGCTGGTCGATCGGGCGGTGAAGAACAACCTCGACATCGAAGTCGCGTTGGTGCGCCTCCAGCAGGCGCGCACCTACGAGGCCGAGGTGGTCGGCCACGCCCTGCCCGAGGTGGATGCGACGGCGGCCGAAGGGCGCGGCACCGGAACCGACCTGACCCGCGGACGCGCGACGCAACCGCTGGTTTCCGCGGACAACGACAGCGGCGTCCACATCAACACGCTGGCCGGATTCGACGCGGTCTGGGAACTCGATATCTTCGGCGGCTACCGGCGCGCGTTCCAGGCCGCGCGTTTCAGCGCGCAAGCCGCGGCGCAGGCGCGCTATGGCGTGATCACGGCGGTGATCTCCGATGTGGTACGCGGCTACATCGATCTGCGCGGAGCACAGCTACAGCTCGGTATCCTCCATCAGGCGAGCGACGTGCTGCGCAAGTCCCTGGACATCGTCAACCAGCGTTACGAGCGCGGCATCACCAACGAGCTCGACGTCGAGTTGGCGACCCGCGAGCTTGACACGATCAACGCCGAGATTGCACCCGCGGAAGCGGAGGTGAAAGCGGCGCAATACGCGCTCGCCGTCCTGCTCGGCGTCTATCCCGAAAGCATCGTCGCTGAACTCGCGGCGCCGGGGATGATTCCGACCATGCCCGGCTCGGTCGCTGCCGGCGCACCGCTCGATCTTTTGAAGCGGCGGCCCGACATCCAGCAGGCCGAGCGCGAACTCGCCGCCAACACCGCGCGCATCGGCGTCGCGACCGCGCAGCTGTTCCCCCAGGTCGCTCTGGTCGGCTCGCTCGGCGCGCAGCAGGGACAGATTGCGGGCTCGAGCACACAGGTCGGCAAGCACCTCTGGTCGTTCGGTCCGGCCGCCGTCTGGCCGGTACTCGATTTCGGCTCGATCGATGCGCAAGTCGATATCGCGGACCTCGAGGCCCGCGCCAGCCTCGCGAATTACCGCGAGAGCATCTTGGCGGCGGTTCGCGAAGTGGATGAGGCGATCGATTCCTTTTCGGCGCAGCAAAGCCGTGTGCAGAATCTTCACGGCGCCTTGGCCGCAGGCCAACGTGCCGTCGATCTGGCCACCGCACGTTATAATCGCGGTCTCACCGACTATTTGAACGTCGTCGATGCGGAACGCCAATTCTATGAGATCGAGCAGCAGGACGTGACGGCGCAAACCGCCGCGGGTGAGCAGTTCGTTCTGCTATATCGCGCTCTGGGAGGAGGTTGGCAGAATTATCAAGCGGTGCCCAACATCCGCCAACCGCAGCCGGCAGTGATTGCCGCGTTCCGCCGCTTGCTCAGCAGCGACCGCGCATCGCCTGGTCCTCTCCCCACATCGAGCGCCGCGCCCTCGCCGCCCCCGCCCTGAGCCCAAGTTCCATGATCGCATACGGCAAGGTTCATCTTGCTGTAAGGAAACCGCGGTAGGTTCGTCCCAACAACGGGGGGAACTCGATATGAAGACAAATCAGCTGATCCCGGCGGGGATTGCTTTGGGCCTGACGCTTGCGGCTCTGACCAGTGCTACCGCAGGCGCTTCGAGCGCGGTCGGTACCAGGCACATCAAACACGTGCTTTTGCTCAGTATCGACGGGATGCACGCGGTTGATTTCTACAATTGCTCACACGGAATTGCCGGCGTGAACGGCGGCAACCCCTACTGCCCGAACATGGCAGCGTTGAGCCGTCACGCAATCAACTACGTGGCAGCTGTTTCCTCGAAGCCGTCCGATTCCTTTCCCGGACTGGCGGCGATCGTTTCCGGCGGTTCGCCCAAGTCGACGGGTCTGTATTACGACGTGGCCTATGACAGATCGCTCGACCCGCCGGCAACCACGACGGGAACCGGTCTTGCCGGAGGCTCATGTACGCCCTACGGCATTCCGGCAGGAACGACAACCGATTACGATCAGGGGATCGACATCGACGATACGCTCTTGAATGGCGGTGCTCCGGGCGCCGCGGTGACCGAGGGTGGGATCGCCTCCATTGACCCGAAGAAGCTCGTGCGCGACCCGCAACAGGGTTGCGCCCCGGTATTTCCCTGGAATTTTATCCGGACGAATACAATCTTCGGCGTGGTGCACGCTGCAGGAGGCTACACAGCCTGGATCGATAAGCACCCCTCCTATTCAATGGCAGGTGGTCCGGGCGGCAAGGGTTTGGATGATTACTATTCGCCCGAAGTGAGTTCGACCGCGATACGACTACCCGGTGTAACGACTTCGCTTGGGGTCTCCTGCGCCAGTGTCCGCGATTCCAGCGGCGGTGCGTGGAATGGCAGCTTCGCGAACATCCAGTGCTACGACGCGCTCAAAGTGTCGGCCTTGCGGAACCAGATTGAAGGCAAGACCCACAACGGCAAGCCAGCCGAGATCCCGGCTCTCTTTGGCATGAATTTTCAAGCCGTGTACATCGGACAAAGTGTTGTCGAGCCAGGGGTGGGCAAGGGCGGGTATCAAAATGCCGCGGCGCTGCCCGGTTCGCAATTGCTTCAGGAAATCGAGTTCGTGGATGCCTCGATCGGCGATATCGTGAGCGCGTTAAAGAATGCCGGCATCCAAGAAGAAACGCTGCTCATCATCACCGCCAAGCACGGCGAGTCGCCGATCGACACCAGCTTGTATGTGGCTGACGGCAGCAACACGCCCGCGACCCTGCTCGGCAGCGCAATTCCCTTTTCAGAGTCGCCGCTGAACACCACCGGCATCGGTGCGACAGAGGACGATGTGTCGGTGCTCTGGTTGAACCGCGGTGCCAGCGTCACCGACGCGGTGTCACTGCTGGAGAGCAATGCGGCAGCGATCGGGCTCGGGCAGATCTACTACGGACCCACGCTAGCGCTCAATTACAATGTGGGTGGCCTCGATCCGGGGCAGGATCCGCGCACACCGGACATCATCGTGACGCCGAATGTGGGCGTTACCTATTCCGGCAGCACGACCATGAATGGAGATCACGGTGGATTCGCGCATGACGATACCAACGTCGTCATGCTGGTGGCGAACCCACGTTTCAAGGCCGCAACCGTCTCAGCCACGACGACCACCACGCAGGTCGCCCCGACGATCCTCAAGGCCTTGGGCCTCGATCCGACAGCGCTGGACGCAGTTCGAGAAGAAGGGACGGCGGTCCTTCCCGAGGTGGTGTCCCAGATGTCTGGGTGGTAGCTCATAACCGCGCCGAGTTCTCCCGCAAAAGAGCCCGGTTCACATACCGGTCACTCCTCCGCTACACATCAGGGTCTGACCGCTCACGTAGTCAGACTCCGGCGTGCATAAGAGATAAATGGCTCCGGCAGCCTCCTCAGGCGTGCCGGCACGGCCGAGCGGAATGGTCTTCTCGATCGACTGCATGAGTTGCCTGTTCACACCAACTCTAATTTGCCGTCCGTCGATATCCACCGTGAGGCCCTCGTCGGCGCCGGCGCTGGTGAGACGCGTCTCGATGAAGCCGAAGGCGACACAGTTGACGGTCGTGTTCAGTCTTCCCCACTCTTTGGCGAGGGTCATCGTCATGCCGATGATCCCCGACTTGGCGGCGGAATAATTAATCTGACCGGCGTTGCCGAATAGGCCGGAGATGGAGGACACGTTGACCACTTTGCGAACAACACGATGGCCCGTTTCCACTTCGGCCGCGGCAAACCGGCGGATCACCGGCTGCGCGGCGCGCAGGATTCGGAACGGAGCGGTCAGATGGCAGTCGAGTATGGCGTACCACTGTTCATCGGTAGTCTTCTGGATCACCCCATCCCACGTATAGCCGGCGTTGTTGACGATGATGTCCAGCCCGTCGTACCGCTCAATGGCGGTTGCGATGAAGCGCTCGGGGAAGTCCGCCGCGGTGACGCTGCCGACGCAAGCGATTGCCTCACCACCGCGCGACTGGATTTCAGAAATGACCTCGTTCGCCGGCCCGGGGTCCAAGTCATTGATTACGACGCGTGCTCCCTCGCCGGACAATTTCAGCGCGGTGGCCCGGCCGATACCTCGTCCGGCTCCGGTGATTAGCGCAACTTTCCCGTCCAGCTTGGCGTTCATTTGTGAGCGCGCTCCTTATCGTCGATTCTTGCATGTTAATCTTTATTCACTAAGGGTTGGTGTGCCTGGCATGATGCCGCATAAGCAACGCATTGATGGCGATCGAGAGATTCAGTCCTTGCAGCCCGTCGTTCCTCGACGCGAGCCTAGCTGTTGAGATTTACGAGGCCGTTCGGCCGCGTCCTGCGGCGGCTTCGCGTTTGCGGATCCGATCGCGGCTCGCCAACATCAGTTCGCGGGCTTTTTTGACATGCTCGCCCACGAGCTGGCGTTGCCTTTTGAGGACATCGCCGCCGACAATCACGGTCTCGACATCCGCGGGCCCGGCGCCCAGGACCATCGTCGCAATGCTGTCGCCGTAACCGTCGAGATGCGGCGACCGCATATCGATCACGGTGATGTCAGCCTGTTTTCCGGGCGTAAGGCTCCCGACCTCATGCTCCATCTTCCACACGCGAGCGCCGTCGATCGTCGCGAGGCGCAGCATGTCTCTCTGGTGGAGCGCGACCGTTGGAACCTGCTCTCCGCGTGCAAGCGCCGGGGCGTTCGCCCTTGAACGCTCCGCCGCGAGCGCGAGGCGCATCTCGGAGAAGATGTCTGTTCCACAGCTGCAGATTGTGTCCACGCCGAAGCCGGACCGGATTCCACGTTGAAGAGCCGGCCCGGTTGCGGGGAATGTCCCGAACTGCATGAGCATGTCCGTCGACGGCGTGACTGATATCGTGCCCTTGCTCTTCGCGATCAGATCGAACTCTCTATCGGTCAGCATGTTGGCATGAACATAGTTGACATCGGAGCCCAGCAGGCCGAAGCGATCGAGCACGATAATCGCATCGGACGTTCCCGCCATGCCAACGTGCGTCGAGATCGGGAGTCCCAGCTCTCGCGCGAACTTGAAGTCCTCGGCGTTTCGATCTGCGGAGGTGAAGCACGGTCCGCGAAGTGCCATGCCCATGCGGAGGCGTCCGTTCACGCCCTTCGGAAAATGTTCGTCGCGCATCCGGCGCGCATCCAGAGGATGCGGTGGGTTAGGCTGGTCGCTCGTCGGTCCCGGCCCTCCGTAAAGGAAGTAGCCGCGGATCTGAGATGCTTGCAAACCCCGAAGATTGGCGTTGGCATGCTCAGCGGACCGAAGATTGTGCGCCCAATCCGCGATAGTCGTGATACCGGCATCTAGCGCCTGCAACGCGCCCCAGAGAGCGCCTGCGTAAATGTCTTCGGGCTCGTAACTCGTGGATATGCCGTTGAGCACCGCGGGACCATAACCCGCTCCCGTCATCTGCGGCGTTAAGGCGCCGATCGCTCCCTGCCAAACATGGCGGTGCGTGTCGACGAGACCTGGAATGACAAGGCGCCCTTTGCAGTCGATCACTTCGGCATCCGCGCTCGCCGTCGGCCCCCCGGGGCCGACGGCAACGATCACGCCATCCCTGACCAGAACATCGGCATTTTGCAGATCTCCGAGCCTGTCATCGACCGTGACAACAAGGCCGTTCTTGAGTAGAAGTTCGTCGCTCATGGTCTTCACCCTTTCGGTTGCTCAGACGCCCGGTCTCGGTGGCTCGGTGAATGCACTGCTCGGCAAGGGCCTTCGGTCACGAAGTCTAGGCGCATTCGATCTGACGGTGGTTCGTGCGGCGTTCCGTTTGTGTTCTAATTCGGTTCGCAAGAACCCGCTGTTACGCGGTGTAATAGAGCGTTCAGACAGGCGTCGGAACGCGTAGATCGCGAACTTGCAGGTCGATCAGACCATGGTCGCCCGCCCGCGCGGCCAATGCCCGCGGCTGCGGCTCCGCGGGTGGGCGCTCGGCTTCGGGCAAGTAGTTAACAAGCTCCAACGCTCGTGCGAGCATCGTATCGGCTTGCCGATGAGCGTGGCGGCGCCCCGCGACTTCCGCCGCTTGTCGCAGGTAGTCGATAGCGCGGGGCCA
>DATNKC010000401.1:0-5791 GCA_035603615.1 Steroidobacteraceae bacterium
AAGGTGCTCAGTTTGATTCGAACGAATTTATTCAACCGCCATCGGGATCTGTTGCCATTGCTCGTCGCCTGTGTGCGCGAGATCAATGACACGGCTTCATAAGCCCTCGTTATAGCTTGAATCGGGCGATCGATTTTTCCAGCAAGGCCAGTGTTTTGCTCACGCCCTTGGTTTGCCGCAGCAGTTCCTGTGCCGAGGTCTCGTCGCGACTGCGCTGGAAGGCGGCGGATGTGGTTTCGAATTTGCGTGACTGCTCGCTGACCTCGGTGGCTGCGCCGCTGACCGCGAGGATCAGGTTCTTCAACTTCATCTGCATCAATTTGAGAGAGGCCATGAGACTGTCCGGGCGCTTGCCGGCCACGACAATTTCCACCGCCAAATCGCCGGCGGCAATCTTCTTCATGTAGTCGGCTGCGACCCGCGGCTCACCGCCGAGCAGCTGGAGCACCTTCCAGTCGAGTAGGAAGAACAGTGCAATCGATATGGCGGCGCCGATAACCAATCCCGCCAAGGCGACGCCATAGCCGACCTTTCGGCCCAAGGAATGCAGTTCAGCGACCGGATAGGCTGAGATGATCGTGAGACCCCACTCCTCCAGCGGCACACGGTCAATGACCCACGAGCCGTCCTTATTGTCGATGTGCTCCTGCACCTCGTCCTTGGTGATCCAAGACGGCAGGTAGCGTACGGTCTTGCTGTCGACCACGGCGAGAAAGCCGCTCTTCAACACCCGCGATTGTTCCAAGGATTGGCTCAAGACCGGCAGTTCGGCCTTATAGCCGACGTAGTTGATGCCGATAAAGTCGCCGTTCTTCGCGTTGAGGGGCTCATAGCCGGTGATGTAGGGATTGCCGAGGATGTCGACCACGCCATAAAACGGCTGGCCCCGGATCAAGGCGGCGTATGCCTTGGTGGTGTTGTTCAGCTCGGTACCGACCGCGCGGCTGCCATCGTCCTTCAAGACATTGGTGGCGATACGCACGAAGCGCTCGCCGTCTTTGGAAAAAATCGTGGCCGTGCCCTTGTTTAGACGGGTGACGTAGTCAACGAGCTCGAAGTTCCCCGCCTGGCCCCTGCCCGCGACGATGATATCGGCAATGGGCTTGCCGGCGAGGGTGACGGAGCCGCCTTTTTCAGCCCCGCCGCGTGCGTTGATCTGCTCCTTGAGCAAGGCCATGCTCATCCGCACGCGTTCATCCATTAACGTCGCGGTCGTCTCGAACACGCCCCGAACCGACGTGACGTCATCCGCGACCTGCTGCTTGATCTGCGCTTCTTCGTGCTGCATTGCCCAAAATGAAAAGCCGATGGCGCCAATGCTAATGAACAGCAGCGCGATGGCCGCAATCGGCAACACCACCTCGAACTTGAATCCACGAAACAAGGCGCACTCCTTATATATGCACCCCTATTCCGCCCATTTCTGCACCCGAGAGATGCCTACGGGGTCTCTAAATCAGCGAAATTTTTGCTATCGCCGCCACGTTTTTGTGCTTTTTCCTTGATTTGGGGCGCATATCGCCTCTGAAATGTGACATTTCCATGACTGCGCACCAAAAGTCTTGCCAATCGCGCCGCCCGTTGCGATAAAAGCGGTTGTCGCGCGCGTTGCGCGCATTCACAAAATCCCAATGTGGTTGCGGTAGCTTTGCACCCACGGGCACGTCGCTGCCACCCAGGAGGCCAAAGATCCAATGCTCAACCAGCAGCCGAAAACCCCATCACAGCCAACGGTGCGGCTGGACAAGGCGCTCTACGAAAGACACTTGTTGATCGACAAGATCGTCGGTTTGGCCAGTGCGACCCCGCATGAGCGCTTCGACGCTTTTGCGCTCTCGGTGCGTGAGTCTCTGGCAAGACGCTGGGTGGAAACCGAGAGCACCTATGCGCGCGAGAACCCCAAGCGGGTTTATTACCTCTCGATGGAATTTCTCATTGGCCGATCGCTCGCCAACAACGTCGAAAATCTTTTGTTGAATGCCGATGCTCGCCGCGCCGTCAAAGAGATCGACCTCGATTGGCTCGCCATCCTGGAGCAGGAGCCGGACGCCGGACTTGGCAATGGGGGACTCGGACGCCTCGCAGCCTGCTTCTTGGATTCCATGGCCACCATGCAGATTCCAGCCATGGGCTACGGGCTCAGGTACGAGTACGGCATGTTCAAGCAAGTCATCCGTGAAGGATGGCAGGTCGAACGCCCGGATAACTGGCTGGCGCGCCGTGATCCCTGGGAAATCCGCCGCGTGTGTGATCAAGTGGACATTCACCTGAATTGCTCGTTCGAGGTGCGCGAGGGCACTCTGCGAGCGATAACCGGCAGACCATCGCGCCTGATTGGCATTCCCTACGATCGCCCGATCGTGGGGTATGGCGGCAGCACCGTCAACACGCTGCGCCTGTGGGCCGCCAGTGCGGACGAATATTTCGACTTCCAGGCCTTCAGTCACGGCGAGTTCGTCGGCGCGGTAGCCGAGGCGCTTGAAGCGGAATCTCTGACCCGCGTGCTCTATCCCGATGACTCGACCAGCCTGGGCCAGGGACTTCGCTTCGTTCAAGAATATTTTCTGGTGGCCTGCTCCTTGGCGGATGTCATTCGCCGCTTTCGGATGCATAACACGGACTGGAGCCTGCTCCCTGAGAAAACGGCGCTTCAGCTCAACGACACGCATCCGAGCCTTTCCGTGCCGGAGCTGATGCGCATTCTTCTCGATGAAGCCCATTTGGAGTGGGACACGGCCTGGGATCTTAGCTGCCGTACGTTGGGCTATACCAATCATACGCTGCTGCCCGAAGCACTCGAAAAGTGGCCGCTGCCGTGGTTTGAATTGCTCGTGCCCCGTCAGCTTGAAATCATCTTCGAGATCAATCGACGCTTGCTCGGGGTGGTGCGCCGCCGCTACCCGGGCGACGAGGGCCGCGTGCAACGCGTGAGCCTGATCGAGGAAGGCGCTACAAAGCACGTGCGCATGGCGAATTTGGCCATCGTGGGCTCGCACAGCACCAACGGTGTCGCAAAGATCCATTCCCAACTGTTGCGCACGACCACGGTTAAAGATCTCGCCGAGATGTTTCCAGAAAAATTCAGCAACAAGACCAACGGCGTAACGCCGCGCCGTTGGCTACTGCTCGCGAATCCTCCGCTCGCCAACTTGATCACTGACGCCATTGGCAGCGCGTGGATCACCGACCTTGCGCAGTTGGCTCGCTTGAAGCCGCTGGCGGACGATGCGGCATTTCTCGACAAGTTCATGCAAGTGAAGCACGAGAGCAAAAGGCTCTGCGCGCAATGGATCAAAATGAAATTCGGCTTCAGCGTCGATCCTGAAACGATATTCGATTGCCACATCAAGCGTATCCACGAGTATAAGAGACAGCTTCTGAACGCGCTGCGCATCGTCGTGCTCTACAACCGGCTGCGCAAGGATCCTCGGGCGCTACACGCGCCGCGGACGTTCTTTTTCGCCGGCAAAGCCGCGGCAGCCTATTTCATCGCGAAGCTCATCATCAAGTTCATCGATAACTTGGCTGCAACGGTCGCCGCGGATCCGGCCGCCAGTGCACAGCTGCGCATTATATTTTTGCCCGACTACGACGTTTCCATGGCGCAAAGACTGATCCCGGCAAGCGACGTGTCGAATCAGATCTCCACCGCCGGCTATGAGGCCAGCGGCACCAGCAACATGAAGTTCATGATGAACGGCGCTTTGACCATGGGAACGCGCGACGGCGCAACGATTGAGATGGCGGCAGAAGCCGGGGAGGAGAATTTTCTGTTGTTTGGTCTCACGGCGCAGCAGGTTGCCGACAGCCGCGGTTGGTACAATCCGCGCTGGCATTACGATCACGATCCGGAGACGCGCGCGGCGCTCGACTTGATCGGCGCCGGCCATTTCAGCGGCAATGATCCCAAGCTTTTTCAGCCGCTGTACGATCTGCTGATGCAGGGAGACCGATATATGCACTTGGCGGACTTGCAGTCGTATCTGCAGGCTGATCAGCGGATGCGCGATTGGTATGCGAATCCGCGAGACTGGGCGCGCAAGGCAATCCTGAACGTGGCCTCCTCGGGCTATTTTTCAAGCGACCGTTCGATCGCCGAATATGCCAAGGGTATTTGGGGCGCCCGGGCTTGTCCTATTTCATCAAGGGATTTTGCAAATGAATGATATGCCGCAATTGGATAACGAAGCGCTGATTCGCCGGATTAGCCGCGATCTAGCCGACGGCTACGATGAAGAATTGGAGATGGAAATCGAGGACCGGCCAGTGGTGCCGGGCGGGGCGCCGTCCGAAGCGGAGGCCGAGGCTGAGAAAGCCTATCGGCTGCGTTACTTCAATGATCTATTTCGACTGCAGGCCGAGTTGGTGAAACTGCAAGACTGGGTGGTCGACGCCCGCGAAAAAGTGGTGATTGTTTTCGAGGGACGCGACGCCGCGGGGAAGGGCGGCATCATCAAGCGGATAGCCCAACGCTTGAACCCCCGCGTCTGCAGAACTGTGGCCCTGCCCGCACCCAACGATCGAGAGCGTACGCAGTGGTATTTCCAACGCTACGTGCCGCACCTGCCGGCGGCCGGGGAGATCGTTTTATTCGACCGCAGCTGGTATAACCGCGCCGGGGTCGAGCGGGTCATGGGATTTTGCACGCCGGAGGAATACGAGGAATTTTATCGTTCGGTGCCTGAATTCGAACGCATGCTCGTGCGCTCCGGCATCAGATTGCTGAAGTATTGGTTCTCCATTACGGACGAGGAACAATACGTGCGCTTTCTTGGCCGCATCCACGACCCGCTCAAGCAATGGAAGCTCAGTCCCATGGATCTCGAATCGCGCCGCCGGTGGGAGGACTATACGAAGGCGAAGGAGGTCATGTTGGAGCGCTCGCACATACCGGAGGCGAAGTGGTGGGTGGTTCATGCGGTCGATAAAAAACGCGCGCGGCTCAATTGTATCCATCACCTCCTGGAACAGTTTCCGTACAAGGAAGTGATCAAGCCCGCGATCGTTCTGCCCGCCCGGGAGCATCACGAACACTATTCTCGCCAGGCGGTGTCCGCCGAAATGCTGGTACCCGAGGTCTACTGATTGAACTTTGAGCAACGACTTGGGTCCATCCTGACGAGTCGACGCCTGCAACGGGAGTATTCAATGAAGACTCGGCTTGTGATCAAACTCGGCGCGGTCGCCCTGGCGCTGCTGGTGAACAGTCTGATTCTAGGGGGTACGACCTTTGTGGTCGGTTCCCGCAGTCAAGAACAACCCGATGAACCCTCCGTCGCCTGTGCCCGCACGAGGATGGTGCATCTAACGGTCTAACAGCGATTTTTCACCGCCCAGCACCGCCCAGTTTGCTGGGATCGGCTCCCACGCGCCCGCCTGCCGCATCCACCGAGCCGGCCCGGGCCAGCGTGAAATCGAAGTGCACGCTGGGCAACCCCTGTACCGGCGCATTCGGGTCCTCTGTTTTCTCATTCGCCACCAGCTCGGGCGAGGCGCCGAATACCACATCGGATTCGAGATACTGACCGGGAAAGTACAGCGCGGTGACCAATTCCCGAAACTCCGGCGCGCTGATGAGGAAATGAATATGTGCCGGCCGGCAGCCCTCACGCCTCTGGGCTCGTACCAGATCCCCGACCGGGCCGTCCATCGGGATGAAATAGCCGAGCGGCCGGACCGTGCGAAGATGGTATTTACCGTCCGCATCGGTGTGAAACGTGCCGCGGTAGTCGACTGCGCTGCCGTCGCCTTCCTGCAAGTCATAGACCCCGGCGCTCGAGGTTTGCCAGAC
>DATNKC010000402.1:0-4376 GCA_035603615.1 Steroidobacteraceae bacterium
GGGAATTGGCCGCCTACGCTGGGCGTCGCGCTGTCGCCGCGGCCGCCGATATAGTCGATCCCCAACACCCGATACTGGCGCGTATCGACGCCGAGCCCCGGCCCCACCATCTCGGGCCACCAGCCCTCGCCCGGCGCGCCCGTGACGATGCGATGCGCGGAGATTCCGCCGAGCACGACCACAACCGGACCTTGCTCGTTGCCCACGAGTCGAAAGGAGACGCGCGCATCCGGCAGCGAATCGCCGTAATGCAACGCGAAGGGCGTGAGACGCAAGGTCTCATCGATGGGATTTAGGGAAACTTCGACCACTACGCTTAAGCTCCTTAAGGCAACTACCCCTGGAGCATCGGCTCGTAGCCCATTGAAGTCGCGGGAAACCCGCGCAATCGGCTGCCCATCTACCGGATCCGCGACTTTCGGCCGCCTCACCGCAGGAGTTGGCACCGTTCCGAGCGTTGCCTTGCTTAAGGAAACAGATCGTTGGTTGCCCCGGCTTCTAAGGGCCTTTCCCTCAGCCGGTCTAGATAAGCCGTTGAATTTTAGGTATTCGCGGCCGGCCCGTCAAGCATTTTAGCCGTCAACCGCTTGCGCCGTTTTTGTCAATGTATTAATGTAATAGCGCGTTAGCACACGATTGAACGTAATATTCGCGCAGCTTCAGGATTCGACATGAAAACCAATCGGCCGGTGACCCAGCGGCAAGAACAGCAGCACGAACGGGCGCTGTGCGCGGCGATTCTGGCGCTGCGCTCGGTCGATGAGTGCCGCAGTTTTTTTCGCGATCTCTGTACGCCCGCCGAGCTGCAGGCCATGGCGGATCGCTGGGCCGTGGTTGAGCTGTTGGAGCGCGGACTCCCCTACCGCGAGATTCACAAGCAAACCGGCGTGAGCGTCACGACCATCGGCCGCGTTGCGCGCTACCTGATGTCGGGCAACGGCGGTTATCGCGCCGTGACCGAACGGTTGAAACTCAATGCGTAGCGTCAAGCCACCCGGGGACTCGATGCGCCTCAAGATCGCCGTTCAAAAAAGCGGCCGTCTCACCGACAACTCGTTGGATTTGTTGTCGCGCTGCGGCCTGAAATACAGCCGCGGTAAGGACCAATTGATGTGCTATGGCGAGAACATGCCGCTCGACGTGTTGTTCGTTCGCGATGACGACATTCCAGACTTGGTGCAGGAAGACGTCTGCGATTTGGGTTTGGTCGGCCTGAACGTCGTCGAAGAGAAACGGCTTGCGTTCGAGGCGCGCGGACTCGGGGCCTTGTTCGAGACCGTGCAGCTGCTGGATTTCGGGCGCTGCAGATTGTGCATCGCCGTGCCCGACGGCTTCGACTATCAAGGTCCGGGCTCGCTGCAAGGCAAACGCATCGCCACGACCTATCCTCATATCCTCGCGCGCTTTCTCAAACAGCACGACGTCGCCGCCGAAGTCGTGGTGTTGTCGGGATCGGTCGAAATTGCGCCGCGGCTGGGCCGCGCGGATCTGATCTGCGATTTGGTCTCCACCGGATCGACTCTCGCTGCGAATCATCTGCGCCACGCGCAAACGGTGATGGAGAGTCAGGCCGCGCTCATCCGCACGCCCATGCCGATCGCACAGGAAAAACAAGAGTGGACGCGCCGCTTGCTGATGCGCATCGATGGCGTGGAGCAAGTCAAGGGCAGCAAGTACATCATGCTGCACGCGCCCCGCTCCGCTTTGGCGGCGATCGCGAAATTACTCCCGGGCAGCGAGGCGCCCACTGTCATACCGCTGGAAGGATTGGGCGATCGGGTAGCGGTTCACGCCGTGTGCCGCGAAAATGTCTTCTGGGAGACGCTCGAGGACTTGAAGGGTGCGGGCGCCACCTCGGTATTGGTTCTGCCGGTCGAGAAAATGCTGGCTTAACGTGATGAGAATTCTCGACTGGAACTCATCGTCAACTGCAGCGCAATGCGAAGCCCTGCAACGCCCCGCGCTCGCGGACGCTGCCGGCGTCAACGCCGCGGCGCGCGACATCATCGATCGCGTGCGCCGCGACGGCGATGCAGCGCTGCTCGCGCTCACGCAACAATATGACGGCGTGCGCCTCGAGACGCTGGCAGTGACCGAGCAGGAATTTGCCGACGCCGAACGTGCGGTGACGGCGGAGCAGCACGCGGCGATCGAGCGCGCAATTGAGAACGTGCGCCGCTTCCATGCGGCGCAATCTTCGCCGCCGCTGCGCGTGGAGACATCGCCCGGCGTGATCTGCGAGCGTTTCAGTGTGCCCATCCGCGCCGTAGGCCTGTACGTCCCCGCGGGCTCTGCGCCCCTGCCATCCACAGCCATCATGCTGGCGGTACCGGCCGCGCTCGCGCAGTGTCCGGTGAAGCTGATGTGCACCGCGCCGAACCGCGCGGGCAGCGCGAATCCAGCGGTTCTGGTCGCCGCGCGTAAAGCCGGCGTCGAACAGATATTCAAAGTCGGGGGCGCCCAAGCCATCGCCGCCATGGCGTACGGCAGTGAATCCATTCCGAAGTGCGACAAGGTTTTTGGGCCCGGCAATGCCTACGTGACCGCCGCGAAGATGCTGGTGGCGCAAGACCCCGGCGGAGCGGCGCTCGACCTGCCGGCCGGCGTGACTGAAGTCATGGTCATCGCCGATGAGGAAGCGCGCGCCGAGTTCGTGGCCGCCGACCTGCTGGCGCAGGCCGAGCACAGCCCCGATGCGCAAGCCATTCTGGTGACGACGCAGCCGGCCTTGGCCGCGGCCGTATTTACCGAAGTACGACGCCAGAGCGCGCTGTTATCACGCGCTGCGATACTGGCGGGGTCGATCGCGGCGATGCGCCTGATCGTGGTTGATACGCTGCAAACCGCGTTCGACATCGCCAATACCTACGCGCCGGAACATTTGATACTGGAAATTCGCGAGGCACGACAGTGGTTGTCCAAAATCAGCAGCGCGGGCGCCGTGTTTCTGGGGCACTGGTCGCCGGAGTCTCTGGGAGATTACTGCAGCGGTCCTAACCACACTTTACCCACGTACGGGTACGCCCGTTCTTACAGCGGCCTGTCGCTCGAGGACTTTCAAAGGCGCATCACTGTCCAGGAACTCACGCCGTCCGGGCTCAAGGGATTAGGGCCTACAGCGAGAATATTGGCCGCACTTGAAGGCTTGGATGCGCACGCGGCGGCAGTGAGCATCCGGCTCGAGGCGCTGCGGTGAATCCGCTGATCTTCTTGGCGCGCCCGGAGATTGTTTCTCTGAAGCCTTACGCGCATGCCGCGTGGCTGCCTTCCCTGACCCGCATGCACGCGAATGAAGCACCCTGGAGGCCCAAGGGCGACACGACCAACGCCGGTCTCAATCGCTATCCTGAACCGCAGCCTCAGGCGTTAATCGAGCGCTTGGCGTCGCTCTACGGCGTAGCCGCGACGCAGGTGCTCGCGACGCGCGGCGCTGACGAAGCCATCGACGTTTTGTCCCGTATTTACCTGCGTGCGGGCAGCGATGCGATCCTGCAATGCGGGCCCACCTTCGGCATGTACCAGGTTGCGGCCCGCATTCAGGGCGCCGAGGTGATCGAGCTGCCCCTCGAGCGCAGCCAAGACTGGCGAATCGATCCGGAACGCGTGGTCGCAGCGTGGCGCCCCTCTGTCAAACTGGTGTACTTGTGCTCGCCGAACAATCCAACCGCCAATCTCGTCAGCCAAGCCGCGCTCGAGCACATTTGCACGGCGCTCGACGGCAAGGCCATCGTGGTCATTGATGAGGCCTACATCGAGTGGTCTCGCTCGGGGAGCCTGGTCGGTTGGTTGGAGCGTTTTCAAACACTGGCTATCTTGCGCACCTTGTCGAAAGCGCATGCGCTGGCCGGTGCGCGCCTCGGCGCACTACTCGCGGCACCGGAGCTGATTGAAATCGCCAGGCGCGTGATACCGCCCTATGCGCTCGCACAGCCGACGATTGAAGCAGCCCTGCGCGCACTGGAACCCGACGAGTTAGCAGCCTCACAAGCCAAACTGGAAGCATTACTCATGGAAAAGGACTACTTGCGCCGCGGTCTTTGCCGTTCCCCGCTGGTAGCAAAGGTGTGGCCCAGCGACACCAATTTTCTACTGATCGATTGCCGCGATGCGGATCGATTTATGCACAACAGTGTCGCCGGTGGCTTGATCGTTCGAGATTTGCGCGCCCATCCGGCGCTGCCCCATTCGTTGCGGGTCTCGGTGGGTACGCGCGCCCAAAACGACGCGCTGCTGCAATCCCTGGAACTCGCATGAGCGGGAAACGCATCGTATTCCTCGATCGCGACGGCACCTTGAACGAAGAGGTCTCCGACGAGCAAATCGACAGTTTGGCGAAGATTCGCCTGATGCCGGGCGTCATTCCGGCGCTGCTCAAA
>DATNKC010000403.1:0-7820 GCA_035603615.1 Steroidobacteraceae bacterium
GCGCGGACCTCAAGGTGGTGCCCGTCACGACACTGGAGGCGTTGGCGCTGCAGGTGCTCGACGGTCCCGGCAGCCGCGCTCTCACGTGCCTCGACGCCCGCATGGAAGAGGTCTATTGGGGTTGCTTCGCCTGGGATACCGAGTGCGGTGTGCTGCGAAGCGGTGCGCTGCAAGTGGGACCACCCGGCAGCGTGTCATTGGACCCCGGCGCGCACTACATCGGTGTTGGCCGCGGATTTTCGGTCTATCCGGTTCTGGCGACGCTTCCTGGACTGACGACCGATGCGGCGCGAAGTGCTGCCCTACCCAATGCCAGGGATATCGCCCGTCTCGGAGCTCTGCGCCTCAAAGGAGGCGGCGCACTCGACGCCGCTGATCTCAAGCCGCTCTACTTGAGAGATAAAGTCGCCTTCACCGAGGCGGAAAGGGCGGCACCGTCGCCGTTGTAACGGAAGTGTCACAATCGAAGTCTGTAATACTCGGCTTTCGAATCAAGGGACTAACCTATGTCTGCCAGGCGCATCCTCATCGTCGAAGACGAAAAGCCCATACGCGACATGATTGCGTTCGGGTTGCGGCGCGCCGGATACGAGGTTCGGGAAGCGGAGGATTGCCGCGAGGCGCGCGCGCGGATCGTGGATGTGCGGCCCGACCTCATGCTGATTGACTGGATGTTGCCGGACATGAGCGGCCTGGAGCTGACGCGTTCGCTCAAGCGCGCCAAGGATACCGAGGAAATTCCGGTGATCATGCTGACCGCCCGGGCCGAGGAGCAGGATAAGGTCAACGGTCTCGAGGGCGGCGCGGATGACTACATCACGAAGCCTTTCTCGCCGCGCGAACTGCTGGCGCGGATTCAAGCCGTGTTGCGACGGGCAGCGCCCGCCGGCGCGGATGACATCGTCGAGGTCGACGGTTTGAAACTCGACGACTCGAGCCACCGAGTGAGCGCCGGGGAACGGGAAATTGCCTTGGGGCCCACCGAATACCGCTTGCTGCATTTCTTTATGACCCATCCGGAACGGGTATTTACGCGCGGTCAGTTGCTGGACCGTGTCTGGGGGGGTAATACTTACGTCGAGGAGCGCACCGTGGATGTGCACATTCGCAGATTGCGAAAGGCGCTCGAACCATTTTCACTGGAAAAGTTGGTGCAAACAGTGCGTGGCGCGGGATATCGATTTTCGACGCGAGACGCCTAACCGAGCAGGCTCCTAGCCCATGGCAGCGATGTGGACCTTCGCGCTCGCGCGGCTCGCGGGCATTTTGCTGTTGGGCCTGTGCCTGGGTCTGCTGATAGGACCTATTTGGCTGTGGATTTTGGGCGCAGCCTGCTTCTATCTTGCCTGGCAATTGCTGAATCTGTACCGCGTCGACCGCTGGCTGCGGCTGCGATCGCAAATCGATCCGCCCAATATCGGCGGAATTTGGGGCGACATCATTGCGCAGGTCATCCGCCTGCATCGGCGCAAGCAGTACCACAAGCAGCGCCTGGTGCAGCTGTATCGCGAGCTGCGCCGCTCGACCGCGGCGCTGCCCGATGGGGTGATCATTTTAAGCCCGCAACACGAAATCGTCTGGTTCAATCGCCAGGCGGCGCGGCTCCTGGGGCTGCGCAGACCGGTCGATGTGGGGTTGCGAATCGATAACCTGATTCGAGCGCCCGAATTTGCGCACTATCTGCACGGCGATGATTTTGCGCTGCCCCTGGTGATTCGCCCGCCGGTGCAGATTGACATGTTTCTGGCGCTGCAGATGGTGCCCTATGGGGGTGGCCAGTCGCTTCTGCTGGTGCGCGACGTAACCCGTCAAATGCGCCTCGAGGCGATGCGCAAGGACTTCGTCGCCAACGCCTCGCACGAATTACGCACGCCTTTGACCGTGATTTCCGGATACTTGGATACGCTCGCCGAGGATCCATCGGTCGATCCGGCCTGGGGCGGACCGATCAGGGACATGCGGGCACAAGCGCAGCGGATGAATGCCATTATCGCGGACCTGCTCGAGCTATCGCGTCTGGAGTCCGCAGACGGCGAGGCGACGCGCGATCCGGTCGACGTGCCGCGAATGCTCGAACGGCTGCATCGCGACGCGCTGAGCAGCCCGGATCGTCCGCGGCAAGTGCAGCTCGAATTGGACAGCGGCGACGGCCTGTACGGATCGGCCCACGAGATCGAATCCGCCTTCACGAATTTGCTGGTCAATGCCGTGAAATACACGCTGCCGGAGGGCACCGTACGCATGCGCTGGTGGGCGGACGAAGAAGGCGCCCATTTCTCCGTCATCGACAGCGGCATCGGAATCCCCGCGGAGCACATCCCGCGGCTGACTGAGCGTTTCTACCGGGTGGATGCGGGGCGCTCGCGCGGGCAGGGCGGCTCAGGATTGGGCCTCGCCATCGTCAAGCACGCCTTGCAGCGCCATGGCGGATGGCTCGACGTCCAAAGTGTCGAGGGTAAAGGCAGCACCTTCACCTGTCATTTTCCGGAGCAACGCGTCTGGAGGCTGGAGATGCAGAACGCCGCGGGCGCAGCGGCGAGTGCATGAAAGTCACATATATGATGTACACGGTTGACGTAGGCTGAAATCGGATGTAAACGAACGCTGCACGCCTTTAAGAGTGTGCTTCAAGGTCAAATCTATGGAAACCGCCGATCTTACCCATCACATTTCCCGCCGCTTCAACGAAGACTTGGAAAAGGTGCGCAATCAAGTGCTGCAGATGGGCGGCTTCGTCGAGCAGCAGCTGCACAAGGCGATCACGGCCTTGGTGGAAGGCGACAGCCGTTTGGGCGAATCCGTTGCCACGGACGATTACAAGGTCAACGGCATGGAGTTGTCGATCGACGAGGAATGCAGCCGCATCCTGGCGATTCGCGCGCCGGCGGCCGGCGACTTGCGGGTGATCGTCGCCATTATCAAAACCATCACCGATCTCGAGCGCATTGGCGATGAGGGCGAGAAGATCGGCTATATCGCCTCGCGTCTGGCAACGATGGAACGGCCGGCTGACAAATACCGCGAAGTGAAGCATCTGGGCCGGCAGGTTGCGCAGATGGTGCACGATGCCTTGGACGCCTTTGCGCGCATGGATTCCCAGGCGGCGCTGAAAACCGCCCAGGAAGACAAGATGGTGGACGAAGAGTACGAGTCCATTCAGCGGCAATGCATCACCTTCATGATGGAAGACCCGCGCACCATCCGCCGTGCGCTGGAGATCATGTGGATCGTGCGTGCCCTGGAGCGCATCGGCGATCACGCAAAAAACATTTGCGAATATGTGATCTACATGGTGCATGGCAAGGATATTCGCCATTCCTCGCTCGAGGACGTTGCCAAGCAGATCGACGCGGCGCACGCGCTCATGCGTCGCTGATGACGGCGCGACGCGGGAACCTTCTCGGATTCCTGGCTTGCGTTGGCCTCCTGGCCTACGCCTACTACGCTCAATTCGTGATGCATCTGGAGCCCTGTCCGCTGTGCATTTTTCAAAGAATCGGCATCTTCGTGCTAGGCGTAATTTTCTTGGTCGCGACGCTGCACGACCCGGAGGCCTTCGGCAGGCGCGTGTACGCGGTGCTCCTGACGCTCGCGGCTCTGGCCACCATCGGCGTTGCGCTGCGCCACCTGTACATTCAAAGCCTGCCGCCCGATGCCGTGCCGGCCTGCGGCGCATCGCTCGACTTCATGCTCAAAGTGTTTTCTTTGAGCGAAGTGCTGGTCAAGGTGCTCACCGGATCCGGTGAGTGCGCCAAAATCACCTGGGAATTCCTCGGCCTCGCCATGCCGGCGTGGGTCTTGATCAGCGCGCTGGTTCTGGGCGCCTGGGCGTTGTGGGTCAACTTGCGACGTCAACCGCCGGTGCTGCGCTTCTGATGTCCGCTACCGTGCAATTGACTGAAGCGCTGATTGCGCGTCAATCGGTGAGTCCCACCGATGGCGGCTGCCAAGCGCTGATGATCGAGCGTCTGACGGCCGCGGGATTTAATGTCGAAAGCCTGCGCTTCGGTCCGGTCGATAATTTTTGGGCGAAGCGCGGCAGCGGCGCTCCCGTTTTTTGCTTTGCCGGCCACACCGATGTGGTTCCTTCCGGGCCTCTGGATGAATGGCGCTCAGATCCGTTTGAGCCGGTCATCCGCGATGGCGTGCTCTACGGCCGAGGTGCGGCCGATATGAAAAGCGGCTTAGCCGCCATGTTGACCGCCACCGAGGAGTTCATCGGAAAATACCCTGATCATCGCGGCACGATTGCCTTCCTGATCACCAGCGATGAGGAAGGGCCCTCCGTCGATGGCACCCGTCGGGTGGTCGAAGTGCTGCGCGAGCGCCAGGAGAGCATCGACTGGTGCCTGGTCGGGGAACCCTCGAGCGAGAACACGCTGGGCGATACCATCAAAATCGGCCGACGCGGCAGTTTGAGCGGGCGTCTGACGGTCCATGGGATTCAGGGACACATCGCCTATCCGCAGCTGGCCGACAATCCCGTGCACGCGCTGGCGCCCGCGCTCGCGGAATTGGCCGCCCGTGTCTGGGATAATGGCAACGAGCACTTTCAACCCACCACTTTTCAGGTCTCGAATATTTCCGCCGGAACGGGCGCGCCGAATGTGATCCCCGGTGAACTGCGGGCACGGTTTAATCTGCGTTTCTCCACCGAACAAACCGTCGATAGCCTGAAGCAGACCGTCGAAGAAATCTTGCAGCGCCACCGCGTCAAGTACAGCTTGGAGTGGTTCATTTCCGGGCAGCCGTTTCTGACGATTCCCGGCGCGCTGTCGCAGGCTGCGGCGCGCGCCGTCCAAGAGCAATTGCAAATCAATCCCAAGCTCACCACCGGCGGCGGGACCTCGGACGGGCGGTTCATTGCCCCGATGGGTGCGCAGGTGATCGAATTGGGCGTGATCAATGAATCCATCCACAAGGTCAACGAATGCGTTCGCGTGGCCGACATTGACGGGCTGCATCGCATTTACCTGCGGACGCTGGAGCTTCTGCTCGCGCAGTGATGGCACTGCGTCTTCCGGGCCTTGAAGCTTCCCTTTCCCCTCTCAACGCGCGTAGGATCACCTCATAAGGATAAGCGGGAGGTCTCGCGATGAACACTGAGAAAAAGCGCGGCGGCTGGAGCTGGTGGTACCTGCTCTTCGTCATCCAGTTCGCCGTCGCCCTTTGGCCGCCCTTCTACAACCGGGCCGAGCCCTACCTGTTTGGTATTCCCTTTTTCTACTGGTTCCAGCTGCTGTGGGTGATCGTCAGTGCCGTGTTCACGGCGATCGTCTATTTCTGCGTCGAAGAATAAATAACAAGCAGTTTAAGAGGGGACGCCCGTGCAGGAAGTGAACTGGATTGCGCTGACGATTTTCGTCTTGTTGTTTGGTTTTATCACCTGGCTCGGTTTCGCGGCGGCTCATTGGCGCAAGGGCAACCTCGACATGCTGCACGAGTGGGGCTTGGGCGGCAGGCGCTTTGGCACCGTGATCACCTGGTTCTTGGTGGGCGGCGATGTATATACCGCCTACACCTTCATTGCGATTCCGGCGCTCGCCTTCGGCGCGGGTGCGGTCGCGTTCTTCGCCGTCCCGTACACCATTATTATTTATCCGTTGATGTTTCTCATCTTCCGGCGCCTGTGGAATGTCTGCAGCAAGCACGGCTACATCACGGCGGGCGACTTCGTGAAGGGCCGCTTCGGCAACCGCTGGCTGGCCCTTGCCGTCACGATCACGGGAATCGTCGCGACCATGCCCTACATTGCCCTGCAGCTCGTGGGCCTGCAGGTGGTCATCGGCGCACTCGGCATTTCCGGGACGGGACTGATGGCCGATCTGCCGCTGTTCCTCGCGTTTGTGATTCTCGCGGCGTTCACGTATTCCAGCGGACTGCGCGCACCGGCTTCCATCGCCATCGTCAAGGACCTTCTGATTTACATCACCGCCATCGCCGCGGTCATCATCATTCCCTACGAACTCGGCGGCTTTGGAAAAATATTTTCGGCCGTGCCCGCACAGAAGCTCTTGTTGGCGGTGCCGGGGCCCAACACCACCGGCTCGTACAGCGGCTATGCAACGCTGGCGTTGGGCTCCGCGCTGGCCCTTTTCCTGTATCCACATTCTCTCACCGGCATCTTGAGCGCCAGCAGCGGCAGGGTCATCCGGCGCAACGCGGCCATGCTGCCCGGCTACACGTTCATGCTGGGACTGCTGGCGCTGTTCGGCTTCTTCGTCATTGCCAGCGGCGTGGACAAGCTGCCGGAATATGCCGCGGGCTTCAAACAGTTCGGCAACAACTTTGCCGTCCCCGCGTTGCTGCTGCACAGTTTCCCGGCCTGGTTTGCCGGCGTGGCGTTCGCCGCCATCGGCATCGGCGCCCTGGTGCCGGCGGCCATCATGTCGATCGCTGCGGCGAACTTGTACACGCGCAACATCCATCGCGAGTTCATCAACAAGAATCCCACCGACAAACAGGAATCGCAGGTCGCCAAACTGACCTCGCTGATCGTCAAGGGCGGCGCTCTGATCTTCATCTTGTTCGTGCCCACGCAATACGCCGTTCAACTGCAGCTGCTGGGGGGCATCTGGATCATACAAACATTGCCGCCGGTGATGCTCGGCGCCTACACACGCTGGTTCAATTCCTGGGCGCTGCTCGTAGGTTGGGCGGTGGGGACGACCGCCGGAACCTGGATGGCCTATGCGGTGAAATTGACGAACACCTATCCGCTGCACATCGGAGAGCACACCTTCCCGGGCTATAGCGCGGTGTACAGCGTGATTCTCAATCTAGTGGTGGCCATCGTGCTCACGCCCGTGTTCAACGCCTTCGCTGCCGGCAAGGAACGCGCCGACCAGACCGTGGCGGCCGATTACCAGGCCTGAAAGCACGCCGCGCTCGCCTGGTGGCTGTGCGCCTTGGAGCGGCACCCCGCCCGTGCGCTATGCTAGAGGCGGTAGGCAAGGGCTTGGTTAACATCACATGATCCATCAGCAACGAACGGTATTTCGGATATGCGCATCGATGCGCGCCGCGGCGCTCATCGTCTGCCTGACGGCCGCCCTAACGGGATGTGCCGCTTTCGGCAAGTGCGGGACGCCCGAGTGCACCGCGGACGCCAAGATCACCGACGAGGTGCGTAGTCTCCTCGCGCAGAACTCCGCATTCGGAGCAAACCAGATCAATGTTCAGACCATCCACGGGGTGGTTTATCTGAGAGGTCTGGTATCCACGCCCGCCCTGATCGGCGAGGGTGGGAGCATCGCGGAGCAGGTGCCGGGCGTGGTCGAGGTGCGGAATCTCCTGTACATCGATAACTCCAAATAGCCGTGCTCGATTCAGGCAACTGCTCTCCCGCGCGGCGGGTGTTGCATACACGCCATAGGCTTTCAATTCTTTCGACCCCAACCGCGATTAGCAACTGCTGCAGTGCACTAATTTAGTGCTGGGCGATGCCGGGCAATCTCGTTTGCAACCCCTGCACGCGCCGACAGTCAGGGTCTTGAGATCCCCCACAAACCGTCTTTTGTCGCTAGATTGGTATCTTTTGTCATATCGCTGTAATATATGAGGCGAATTATAGTGGCTAGGCGCCAACTGAAACCGGCGCTTGCGCCGTGAAGGGCAACGATCCGCGAACGGCAAGATCTCGACCAGCCCGGGAACCAATCAAGGGCAAACGGATCTTCACTTGTGGCTCGAATGCAACCGACCAACCGAATTTAGAAACCAATGGAGTTCAACGTGAGGAATTTCAACCCAATCATTGCCGCTGCGATGAAGCCCAATCAAGCCGGCAGCCGTCGCGGCCTTTCGCATCTGGGAGGAAG
>DATNKC010000404.1:0-3640 GCA_035603615.1 Steroidobacteraceae bacterium
ATGAAAACCCAAGTGCACCTGGCGCTGACCATGGCCATCGATGCGAAGCTCTTGGTATTGGACGAACCGACCTTGGGGTTGGACATCCTCGCGCGGCGCGCCTTTTATGACGCGCTGGTCAACGATTACATGGATGAGACCCGAACCATCCTGATCACGACCCATCAAGTCGAAGAAGTCGAAAATCTGCTCACCGATGTCATTTTTATCGACAAGGGCCGCATCGTTTTGGACAGCTCGCTCGAGGATGTCGCCACGCGCTTCACTGCGGTGGCGGTGACGGCCGCTCGCCTGGATGCGGCGCGTGCCGAGAAGCCATTTTACGAACGCCACATCCTCGGCAAAGTGGTGCTGTATTTCGAAAACGTCGACCCGGGCAAGCTCGAGGGATTTGGCGAAATCCACACCCCCAGCGTTTCCGATCTTTTCGTCGCGAAGCTTTCGGGAGGTGCAGCGTGAACAACAGCAATTGGCTCATCCGCCGGGAATTCTGGGAAAACCGCGCGATCTGGATGATTCCCGCGGCACTCGGCGGCCTGCTCCTGCTCGCCGCGTTGTTCACGCAGGTCAGTATTCCGCGCCTTACCTCGCAGCAGCAATCCGAGGAAGCGGCGGCCGCCTTTTTGGTGGTCGTCGGCGCCATGTTCTACCTCGTCATGGCGCTGTATGCGGCCTGGTACTTGCTGGACTGTCTGTACACGGACCGAAAGGACCGCAGCATCCTGTTCTGGAAGTCCCTGCCGGTATCGGACGCCACGACGGTACTGTGCAAGCTGTTGGTCGGCATGATCATCATTCCGCTGGTGTATTTCGCGGCTGCCAATGTCACCGCGTTGATCGCGGCTTTCATTCTGTCGATACGGGCGCGAGCCTCGATCGGCAGCTCGCTGTGGAATGGTGATGTCTGGTGGCAGATCCAGGTGTTGTGGGTGTACGTCATCGTCACGACGGCGGTGTGGTACCTGCCCGTTGCGGGCTGGTTGATGCTGCTGTCGGCCTGGGCGAAGCGCGCGGTCATACTCTGGGCCATATTGCCGCCGCTCCTGCTCAACATCTTCGAGCGGCTATTCTTCGGGACGCATGTGGTGAGTCAAATCATAGGCCGGCGATTGACCGCGCTTCCGCAGGTGTCGTTCCACTTCTCGAAGTACATGTGGACGAATGAGGGCGGCGTTGTGGATAATGCCAGCGGCGCTCCGGTCCCCAGCGTATGGCATCTGATCAACCCCAGTGGATTTTTTACCAGCGCAGAGACATGGATAGGAGCTGCCATAGGAATCGTCTTCATCGTCGCCGCCATCCAGCTGCGAATGCGCCGCTCCGAGATTTGACCTGATGCGGGGCGCCGCGCCCCGCCGCCTGGGGCGCCTCGCTGCGCCTTCGTTGTCCCTCGCCGCCGCGGCGTTCATCGTAGGCATCAGCGCCGCGCGGGCCGACGAATTTTTTCAGGTCCGCGACGAAAATCCCCTCATCCGCGGCTTTTATCTGCCGTTGCCGACCGATGGCCGCTTGAACGACGGCGCGGACTTGTCGGCAACGCTGTCGATCAGCAATACGCTGAATGTGGAAAACCGCGGGCAGGAGAGCTTACTGGTGGACGGCGAGAGCCATACGCTGCGCCTAAGCTACGAGGACGCGCTGTACCAGTCCTGGCGCTTCCGAATAACCCTCCCCATCATCAACGACAGCGGCGGCTTCTTGGACTCGACCATCGATCATTGGCATCACTGGTTTGGCTTCAACCCGGGAAACCGGCCCTTTTACCCCCAGAATCAACTCGTCTATTCCTATTCCGGCAAGGGCAGCGTCGATCTGACCCAGCCGCACACCAGCATCGGCGACATTTCCGGCGAGCTCGGCTTCTATCCCATCGACGACGCGCATCAAACGGTTTCTCTGTGGGCAGGCTTGGAGGCGCCGACGGGTTCCGTCGCCGACCTCAGCGGGGACGGCGCCTGGGATGGCGCGGTTTGGGCGCACAGCGCCTGGCGCTGGCCGGCCTGGCAATTGGCGGCGGAGCTTGGGGTCGCGCAGCCTTTCGGCGATGAAATATTTGCCGGCGCCGCGCATCGCACTTCCCTGTTTGCGCGTTTCGCGGCCACCCGCGCTTTGGGGTCCGAGTGGTCGCTGCGTGCGCAGCTCGATGGCCAGACGGGCCGGGTCCAAGACAGTAATCTGCGATTCTTAGGTCCGAGCTTGCAGCTCAGCGTCGGCGCGATACGCCGCTTGAGCGATCGCTGGCGCATAGAATTTGGCTTCGCCGAAGATGCCGCTGTGAATACCGCTCCCGACATTACTTTCTTTCTTGGGATTCGCCGCCAAAGCAGTGCAAAATAGCCTTTAGGTTTTTTGCTATTTCGAAGGGGCGCGCCATGTATAAAACGAAGATCGATCTGTCGGAGAAAGTCCGCCGCAATGTTGCCGTCATATTGAATGATCGGCTGGCCTACGCCATCGATCTGCAGAGCCAAATAAAGCAGGCGCATTGGAACGTCAAAGGCCCCAATTTTATCGCTTTGCACGAGCTGTTCGACAAGCTGTCCGATGTAGTCTTGGGACAGATCGACGAGATCGCGGAACGAGTCACCAGCTTGGGAGGAACCGCCGAAGGCACCGTCGCCGTCGCGGCCAAGCGCAGTAAGCTGAAGAATTACCCCTTGAGCATCACCGCCGGCAAGGATCACCTGTTTTATCTATCCACTCAGTTGTCGGTTTACGGCAAGATAGTGCGCGCCGCAATTGCCGAAACCGACGAGCTGGGCGATGCCGATACGGCGGATCTATTCACCCAAGTTTCCCGCGAGGTGGACAAGTACCTTTGGTTCCTCGAGGCGCATCTGCAGGACAAGGCCTGATGCATGAGCGATTCCAGCGCCGCTGCCGATAATCTAGCCTTAAGCGCGGCGCTTGCAACGCTGCAGGGATTGTTGACGAGCGGCGAGACGCTCGAAGCATGGGCGGCGCAGCGGCGTTTGTATGCCCTCACGCATCGGCGCGCCCTCATCGCGGCCACCAGTGGGCGCTTCATCTGGCTCAAGCGGCGCCTGATCGGCGGCTACGATTCGGCCGACATCCGCTGGCAGGATCTGAAAGAAACACGCATCAGCGCCGGCATCATTGCCGCGGACCTGACCCTGGTCGCGCAGAGCAGCTCCGACCTTAATATCGGCGCCGAAGTGAATCGTGTGTGGAGTTTCGAGGGCTTGCACAAGGATCAGGCGCAAGCCATGTATCGGATCTGCCAGCAGCACGATCAAGTGTGGCGGGAAAAGCGCCGCGTGCGCGAACTCGAGGAGTTGCGCGCGAAATCCGGCGGCGTGCAGATCAGCGGCGCATCACCGGAATACGGCAGCGCCGCCGCCGGGGCAGAATCCGAACCCGCGCGCCGCTTGCGCCAAGCGCGCGAAATGCTCGAGGCCAAGCTGATCAGCGATTCGGAATTCGAAACGATCAAGGCCAAGATTGTCTCAGGCCTTTAGTAGCGCCCGATTACCCCAACAGATAAGCGAAGTAACTATTGCGCAGCCGATTCAACGGGTCGGTGCGTTGCCGCAGCGCGCGGAAGAGCTTGGCGCGTTCACCGAAAGCCTTCGCCACGTGTTCCGGCTGCAGCGCACGCGTCTGGTTGAACGTCGGTATG
>DATNKC010000405.1:0-8731 GCA_035603615.1 Steroidobacteraceae bacterium
GCTTTCCACCCGGAACGTGCAGCTCTGCGTGCTGGTCGCGGGTGTGGCGGTCGCCCGCGCACTTTCACAGGAGGGAATGCAGGTCGACGCGGCCGCGGGCCTGTCGGTGGGCGCATTCGGCGCCGCGGTTGCTTGCGGCGCTCTGGGGTTTGCCGATGCACTGGCGCTGGTGAACATACGCGGCGAATGCATGGAGCAGGCTCACCCGAAAGGCTACGGCATGGCTGCCATCGCCGGACTCGACCAACGCCAGGTAGCCGCGATCCTCGAGCGAGTCGGCGGGGCCTCTGCCGAAGTTTACATCGCCAATATCAACGCGCCGACCCAGGTCGTGGTGTCCGGCGCCGATCCGGCTTTGGATGCCGTCATGAAGCTGGCGCGCGAGCGCGGGGCGCGCCGCGCGGAACGTCTGGCGGTCAGCACGCCATCGCACAGTCCGCTGCTGCATGCGGTCTCAGAACGGCTTGCAGCGGCGATGCGGACGGTCGAATTTCACACGCCGCGGGCGCTGTACGTAAGCAATCGCCGGGCGCGAGCGGTGCGTGATGCGGCGGGAGTGCGCGAAGACCTGATTCTCAATGTCGAGAACGTGGTCCATTGGCACGATTCGGTGACGGTGCTTTATGAATTGGGCGTGCGATTCTTCGTCGAGCCGCCGCCCGGCCAGGTGCTGACGCGGCTCGCGCAAGAGGCGTTCCCCATGGCGCGGGCAATGGCCGCCGAAGATGTACCGATTCGCAGCATCGTGCAGGCAGCGCAGCGCTCGCTCTAGCAAAGAGCTACGGCAATCGCCAAAAGTTGGATAACATGTCCGTGTGGCTATCCCAACCTCCGCAACCGGAAAGCACTACGACGTCATCGTCGTCGGCTCCGGCGCCGCGGGCGGACAAACCGCCTATACCTTGAGCATGGAAGGCGTCAAAGTCCTCATGCTGGAAGCGGGGCGCAATTACGTGCCCGAGCACGAAACACCCATGTTTCAAACGCCGGATCAGGCCCCGTTGCGCGGCGCCGCGACGCCGGAAAAAGATTTCGGATTCTACGACGCCACGATCGACGGCGGCTGGACGGTTCCCGGGGAACCCTATGTGCAATCCACGAGCGACCCGCATGGACGCTTCGCCTGGTGGCGCTCGCGCATGCTCGGCGGCCGGACCAACCACTGGGGCCGCATCTCGTTGCGCAATGGGCCTTACGATTTCAAACCCCACACCCGCGACGGTTTGGGATTCGACTGGCCCATCTCCTACGAGGATGTGGCGCCTTACTACGACAAAGTAGAGCGGCTCATCGGCGTGTACGGCACCTCCGAGGGACTGGAGAACACGCCCAATTCCGCGCCGGGATGTCTGCTGCCGCCGCCCGCGCCCTTGGTCAGCGATTACCTGGTGCAGCAGCGCGCGCGGCGCTTGGGGATTCCCATCGTCGCGGGGCATCGCGCGGTTCTCACGCAGCAGCTCGATTACAAGCGCTCGCCGGCCCTCTTGCATCCTAACAATCTGAAGGCGCAAAAAATCATTGCGCAGCATATGCAGCAGCGATCGGCCTGCATCTGGGCGACCGACTGCGGCCGCGGCTGTTCGATCCGGGCGAATTATCAGTCGACCACGGTGCATTTGCCGCCCGCGCTCGCGACCGGCAACCTCGAGATCGTGTGCAACGCCATGGTCAGCCAGGTGGTGCTGGGTAAGAACGGGCTCGCCAAGGGTGTGAAGTACTACGATAAAGTCAGCGGCGCGGAACATCAGGCGACTGCACGGGTGGTCGTGCTCGCTGCCAGCGCCTGCGAGACGGCGAGAATACTGCTCAACTCGAAGAGCGCGTCGTTCCCGAATGGCCTCGCCAATTCCAGCGGCAAGGTCGGGCGCTATATCATGGACACCGTGGGCAGCGACTTGAGCGGCCAAATTCCGCTGCTCGAATCGCTGCCGCCGCAAAACGAGGACGGCGCCAGCGGACACGCGTTTTACGCGCCCTGGTGGGGATATCAGGATCAGCAGAAGGGCAAGTTGGGATTTGCGCGCGGCTATCACATTGAATTCGGCGGCGGCCGGCGCATGCCGGGCGCCGGCACGCTGCACGGGATCGAACGCTTCACCGGCGGCAGCTATGGCAAGAAGCTCAAAGAGGATGCGCGCCGCTACTATGGATCGTTCGTGGGTTTCGCCGGACGCGGCGAAATGATCCCGAACGAAAATTCCTACTGCGAGATCGATCCCAACGTGAAGGACAAATGGGGCATCCCGGTGTTGCGCTTTCACTGGAAATGGTCCGAGCATGAGACGCGCCAAGCCGCGCACATGCAGAAGACTTTTGCCGACATCGTGCAGGCGATGGGCGGACGCGTCATGGGCAAGGTTGAGAGCGACGGAGCCGAAGCGATCGCACCCGGGGGCTTCATCATCCACGAAGTCGGCGGCGCGATCATGGGCGCGGACCGTCAAACATCCGTGACCAATCAATGGTGCCAGACCTGGGACGTGAAAAACTTGTTTCTGACCGACGGCTCGGTGTTCGTCTCCAATGCGGATAAGAATCCAACCTTGACCATCATGGCGTTGGCGTGGCGTTCGGCTGATCACATTGCCGATAGGATGCGGAGGAAGGAGTTGTGACGGATCGGCGAACGACGATCAAGTGGATGCTCGCGGCGGCGGCCTCGATGCCTTTGTGGAATTCGCGCGGATTCGGCCAACAAGTGACTGCGTGGCCCGCGGTTCGCGGCTACGGCGGGGATCCGGATCTCACCAAGCTGTACCGGCCCGGCGATGTCTGGCCGCTGACCTTGTCCGCGGCGCAGCGGCGCACCGCCAAGGCGCTTTGCAACGTCATTCTGCCCGACGATGGCCGCTCGCCGAGCGCCGATAGCGTCGGTGTGGTGGATTTCATCGACGAGTGGGTGAGCGCGCCGTATCCGCGCCAGCTTACCGATCGTCCCGTTGTACTCGAGGGCCTCGCATGGATGGACGCTGAAGCATTGTTGCGGTTCGAAAAGTACTTCGCGGAACTCGATGAGTCTCAGCAGCACGCGATATGCGACGATATTTGCTATGAGCCCAAGACGGCGCCGAAATTTGCGCGGGCCGCGGCGTTTTTCGCGCGCTATCGAGACCTGACCGTGGGGGCCTTCTATTCGACGCCGCCCGGTTGGAAAGACATTGGCTATATCGGCAACGTTCCGTTGGCGAAATTCGAGGGGCCTCCGGCGGAATTGCTGCAAAAACTTGGGCTAGGTGCGGACCAGAAATGAGCGTCAATTCGAACCATCACGCGCCCGCGCGGCTCGGCGTGGGATTCGTCGGTTCCGGCTTCAATGCGCGTTTCCATATGCAGGGCTTCCAAGCCGTGCGCGACGCCGAGGTGCGCGGAGTCTGGAGCCCGAATCTCGAGCACGCGAGCTCGGCGGCGGCGCTGGCGCGCCATCTCGACATCGGCGTGGCCAAGGCCTACGCCTCGATCCGCGATATGGTGGCGGACCCTGCAATCGATGCGCTGTGGCTCACCGGACCCAACCACATGCGGCTCGAGAACATGGAGGAAATCGTCCACGCGCTCGAAGGCGGCGTGGGCACGCTGCGGGGCATCGCTTGCGAGAAGCCGCTGGCGCGAAATGTCACCGAAGCCAAGCGCATGCTGGAGCTGGTCAAGCGCAGCGGTGCCGCGCACGGCTATTTGGAAAACCAAGTGTTCGCGCCGCAGATCGAGGCCGGCCGCTCGAGGATCTGGGCGCGGGGCGCGGCGGCCACCGGCCGGCCCTATCTGGCACGCGCCTCCGAGGAACACAGCGGACCGCATGCGCCGTGGTTCTGGCGTGGAGACCTGCAGGGCGGCGGCGTGCTGAATGACATGATGTGCCACTCGGTTCTGCTCGTGCGCCATTTGCTGACCCAGCCCGGTGCCGCGCGTGCTTCGGTGCGGCCGGTTCGCATCACCGGCCACATTGCCAGCCTGAAATGGTCGAAGGGCCCGTACCCCGCGAAACTTGCCGCTTTGTATGGCAAGGAGGTCGACTACACCAAGCGGCCGTCCGAAGACTTCGCCAGCGTGAGCATCGAGTTTGCGACCCCCGAGGGCCAGATCTTGATCGGCGAAGCCTCGACCTCGTGGAGCTTCGTGGGCGCGGGGCTGCGACTGTCGGCGGAACTCTTGGGTCCGGAATATTCGATGTCCTGGAATACGCTGGACAGCGGGCTGAATCTGTTTTTTTCGCGCGAGGTGCGCGGCGCGAGCGGCGAGGATCTGGTCGAAAAACAGAATGCGGAGATCGGATCGATGCCGGTGGTGGCGAGCGAGGCCGCCGCCTACGGCTATGAAAGCGAAGACCGGCATTTCGTGCGGGCATTCCTCGGCAAGGAAGTGCCGCGGTTGACCTTCGAGGACGGACTGGAGGTAGTATCGCTGCTGATGGCCGCTTATATGAGCGCCGAACAGGGCAAGACGTTGGATTTTCCGCCGCCTGGCCTCGATTCATTTGTTCCTGCGGTTGCCCGCGGAGAGTGGAGATCAACATGATCGATGGCCGGATGATCGGGAAGGCGGCGCTGCTTGCGGGCGCGTGGTTGCTGGCGGGCGCGGGCAGCGCGGGTGGCGCGGCGAGTGCGCAGGGGGCTTCGCCTAAAGCAAAGCCCGCGGCCAAGTGGCACACGCTGTTCGACGGAAAAATGCTCGACACCTTTCGCGGCTGGCGCTCGGAGGGCATGCCGGAGGGCTGGCACGTCGTAGACGGCACGCTCGCCAAGGAAGGCGCGGTCGATGACCTGGTGACCAAGGAGCAATTCGGCAATTTCGAGCTCGAGATTGACTGGAAAATCGGCAAGGAGGGCAACAGCGGCGTCTTCTATCGCGCCACGCGCGAATACGACCACATTTACTGGAGCGGCCCGGAGTATCAATTGCTGGATGACGCCAACGCGCCCGATGGCCGCAGCCGGCTCACCGCGGCGGGGGCGGCGTACGGCCTGTATGGTCCGCCCGCAGGCGTGGTCAAGCCGTTCGGCGAGTGGAACAAGACGCGCATCATCGTCAACGGCGATCATGTAGAGCATTGGCTGAACGGCCAGAAAGTCGTCGAATACGACTTCGGCAGTCCCGACTGGAAGGCCAAGGTCGCGGCGAGCAAGTTCTCGAAGTACCCCAACTACGGATTGGCCAAGAAAGGCTACATCGGCATTCAAGGCGATCATCCCGGCTCATTGGAGTTGCGCCACATCCGCATCCGCGAACTGCCATGACCCAAGCGCGCCTCGCGCTGATGATGTTCCTGGAATACTTCATCTGGGGCGTGTGGTTCGTGACCATGGGCACCTATCTCGGGGCGACCCTGCATTTCACCGATTCCCACATCGGCTTAGCCTATGGCGCAACGGCGATCGGTGCGCTGGTCTCGCCCTTCTTCATCGGCATCGTCGCGGATCGCTGGTTCGCCAGCGAGAAGCTGCTCGCCGCACTGCACCTCATCGGCGCCGCCCTGATGTGGATGGTGTCGCAGCAGACCTCGTTCGCGACCTTCTATCCGCTGCTCATTCTCTACGCGCTGTGCTACATGCCGACGCTGTCCCTGACCAATTCCATCGCCTTCCACCACCTGAAGGAGTCCAGCAGCTTTCCCTACGTGCGCGTACTCGGCTCCATCGGTTGGATCGTCGCGGGCATTCTGGTCGGCAAGAGCCTGCATGCCGATGCCTTGGTGCTGCCGATGCAAATCTCCGCCGGCGCGTCGCTCCTCATGGCGGTGTACGCGCTGCTGTTGCCGCACACGCCGCCCAAGGCTGCGCGCGGCACCTTCAGCCTGCGCGACGCTTTGGGATTGGACGCGCTGCAGCTGCTCAAGAAGCGCGACTTCCTGATTTTTGTGATCGGCTCATTCCTGCTGTGCATTCCCCTGCAGTTCTACTACACCTTCGCCAACCCGTTTTTGAACGAGATCAAGGTGCCGGAGGCGGCCTTCATTCAAACCTTCGGCCAGATGTCCGAGGTGTTTTTCATGCTGTTGCTGGCCTACCTGCTGCGCCGTTTCGGCATCAAAGTGATCATGCTGGTCGGCATGATGGCGTGGGCGCTGCGCTACTTCGCGTTCGCCAACGGCAACGCGGGGAGCGCCATGTGGCTGATCTATGCGGGCATTCTGCTGCACGGCGTGTGCTACGACTTCTTTTTCGTCGGCGGTCAGGTGTACACCGATCAGACCGCCGGAGAGACCATCCGCGCCGCCGCGCAAGGCTTGATCAATTTCGTGACCAACGGCTTGGGATACTTTGTCGGCGCCTTCGTCTCCGGCGCCATCGTGAATCGCTATGCCGCCGGCAATCCAAGCTGCAGCGATGCGGCGGCGGCCGCACACGCCTGCTTGCAGGTGACCCACGATTGGCATGCGATCTGGCCGATTCCCGCCGCGGCCGCGCTCGCGATCTTTGTGGTGTTTGGCCTGGTGTTTCGGCCGGGGGCGGGTCGCAAGAGTGTCGCGGCGGCGGCTTAATACCCTCGACACCGCGAATTTGACGTCGGGCGCGGATGGCCTACTGGGATAGGGAGCGTCGAGGCCCGGAAGAGAAGGACCTCGACGCTCCCTATCCCAGTAGGCAATTCAAGCCCGACGTCAAGCTCACGGTGACGGAGGACGAGATTCGCGCGGCCACTATCGGTCGGGTGGCCTATGCGCAGTCGCAGGCCGGAAATTCAGGTGTCGCACTGGCAAACTCCGACGTAGTGATATAGACCGGCCCGAGTACGATTGCTAGATCAGCCGGTCAATATCACTGCGACGGCCCAGCCCCCTTCGCCGCCGCCAACGCCTTGACGATGGCACCGAGCTGCGCGAGTGCGGCGGCGTCTTCGGCGCTCACCGGCGGATTCTTGCAGCGCGGATCGGTGCGCTGCAGAGCCCCGCTCATGGCGCGCGTGATGGGGATCCCATCGCAGCCGTGGTTGTTGTCGCAGACCAGGTCGAACTCCGGGCGCGCCTTGACGTGACAGGTGAAGCAGTTGCCGCCGAATCGATTGTTGACGTCCTGGACGCCGCGAACACGGATCGTCGAACTCGTCGGCGAGACGTTCAGCTCGAAGAATTCCCAGTCGCGCGTGGCGGCATTGAAGCCCTTGTCGCGTTTGACCATGACTTCGGTGGGCACGAGCTGCAGCACGGAGCCAACCGGATAGTCTCCGGTCGCTGCTTGCGCCACTTTGACGGTGCCGGCCAGGTTGCCGGCGAGATTGTCGACGTAGAAATGCCGCACATGCGTCATTTCAGTGATGCATTTGAACGATGAGTCGCTGATGGGGAAAGATGCCGGTGCCGCGGCCGCCGGCGATGCCGGTGCCGCAGGCGATGCCGCGATGGCAGGACCGACCAGCAATACGGAAATGGCGACGCAGACTTTGAGAATGACGGATGCGGCCGACTGAATTGTCATGATTAATCCCCTGCGCATTTTTATCGCAATCATAATGAGTCACGGCCCGATGTTACAGAGCTGTAAGCACCGCTGTGCGGCCAAGTGCGCGACAATGAGCAGCCAGAAACGCGCACCCGCCGCTCTGCGCTCCCCAACGAGGTGATTGATTTGTTTACAGCTAGGTCGAATCGCACCCATTGGCTTGGGGTGGCGCTGCTGCTCGCGCCGTTCATCTGCGGCACGCCGCTACGGGCCGATACGTCCGATGCGTTTGCCTATCCTGCGGATCTCGAGCCCGACGTGCGCTTTTGGATTCGTGTCTATACCGAAGTCACGACCGATCAAGGCTTGCTGCACGATGACTGGTACTTGGGATTGGTCTACGAGGTGCTGCGCTTCGACCCGTCCGATTCGCCGCGGCAGCGCGAGCACATCGTCGAGGAGGCCAAGGCCCGGTACGCGGCCCTGTTGCGGCGCTTCGCGGCAGGCGACACTGACAATTTAACGCCCCATGAGCGGCGCATCCTGCATGACTTCGGCGACAAGGCCACCCCGGCGCAATACCGCGAGGCGATCGAGCGCATTCGATTTCAGCTCGGTCAGGCTGACCGCTTTCACGAGGGCCTGATCCGCGCCCAGGAGTACGAGAAGAGCATTTCCCGCGTTCTCGCGGACCGCGGTGTGCCGCCGGAAATCGGCGCGCTTCCGCATGTGGAATCGTCGTTCAACCCGGCCGCCTATTCGCGCGTGGGCGCCGCCGGCCTGTGGCAATTCATGCCAAGCACGGCCCGGCGCTATATGCGCGTCGACGGCATCGTCGATCAGCGCCTGGATCCTTATAGCGCGACTGAGGCCGCCGCCAATCTGATGCTCTACAACTATCGTCTGCTCGGCAGCTGGCCCTTGGCGGTCACCGCCTACAACCACGGGCCGGGCGGCCTCAAGCGTGCCCAAGACGAACTCGGCACGAGCGACATCGCCGTGATTGTGAAGCGCTACCAGGGAGCCACCTTCGGATTTGCCTCGAGGAATTTCTACGTGGCGTTTCTCGCGGCACTCGAGGTCGATCGCAACGCCGAGAAGTATTTCGGACCGCTCACCCATCTGCCCGAAACACAGAGCACCGTGGTCCCGCTGCCCGACTATGTTGCTGTCGATGCGCTCGCCCGGGCATTCAAAGCGGACTTGGGCGCGCTGCGCGTTTTGAATCCAGCACTGCGGCCGCCCGTGTGGAATAAAACGCGCCTGGTGCCGCGCGGCTACGAATTGCGCATACCGGGCTCGCCGCCGGCCGCCGACATCGCCGCCGCCTGGGCGCGGCTGGCTCCGGCGGAACGTTT
>DATNKC010000406.1:0-8000 GCA_035603615.1 Steroidobacteraceae bacterium
CTCAAGGTCCTTTTTCTTTCGGACCTTGAGTCATCCAACCCTCCCCGGCGAGTACTCAGAACCGGTCAAAATCACAGGCCCGAGGTACCGAGGAGATGCCGTGATGCGAAACCCCGTCCGCGTGTCAGTGAATATCGACGCCCCGCCAGAGAAAGTATTCGCCGAGTTGTGCGACGTCGAGCGCTGGCCTGAATGGACCTCCACCATGACCCGCGTAAAGCGTATCGATCAGGGCCCATTTGCGGTCGGCAGCAGCGCTCATGTCCACCAACCTCGGCTGCGTCCCGCCGTTTGGCAAGTCACGGACCTCGAGGATCAGCGCAACTTCACCTGGACCACGCGCTCGCTCGGTCTGTCCATGTCGGCCTCGCACTTGATCGAGCCTCAGGGCGCAGGCTGCCGCGTGGTGCTGTCCTTGGAACTGTCGGGCTTCATCGCGCCGCTGGCCTCGCGGCTGTACGGCGGCCTGATGGAACGCTATATCACCACCGAGTCGCAGGGACTCAAACGGCGCTGCGAGTCGGCCGCTGCTAAAACGACCGGCGCGGGTGCAATCGATCCCGGCAATAGATAAACAGGCTATTGCCCGCCATGCTCACGGCAAACAATGCCAACGACGCCGGAATCACCTCGAACACCTTGTGCAAGCCCAGCCAGCTCACCGGCGAGGCCCACCATTGCAAAAAGCCGGCAAAGCGCCCTACGGCGACGTCCCTGACGCAGCAACGCACCAGCGTGACTCGAATGCCGTCACCCATGCCGACATGCATCCACTCTCCCTGGCGAAACCACCCGTACATTTGAACGCCGATGAGACAGAGAAATGCCGCAAGACAACCGTAGCCGATGATGGCGCCGATGACGCTGGTGACGCGCAGCACTGCCGTTCGAGCGCTCATGTCTGACCCGCCGAAGGACAGCCTTTGACCTCGAGACGAACGATGCGGCCGGACTCGCCCTGCAGATCGGAGGGATTCAGCAGACCGTCGGTGGGCTTCAAGTCGATATCGATCCAATAGACATTGCCGTTGCGTTTGCGATCGGCGATGCCCGGATTGAATCCTAAAGCCTGCGCCTGCGCCACCCGGAGCTGAGCTCGCTTCGGTTCGCTGTAGAGCCCCAGGGAAATCACCGATCCCTCGTTCGGTCCCGGCATTTCCAGCGCATCGTCGATCCCGCCGGCCTTGAGCTTGGCCAGTGTCTGATCAGCCACCGCGCGCACCGCCGGGAGCGGCAGGTACACCCACACCCCGGCCCAGACCTCGCCGTCGGCCACGCGCTGGCGCGGATCGTATCCGCCGCCGCGCAATGTCGAAGCCGCATGGGCGGCTTCCGATACGTCGCGAAACGGTCCGACGCTGATACATCGCTTCACATTGGTCAAAAGACCGGAACTGCCGCCCTCCCGCGCGCCATCCGGCGCCGCAGGCGCGCCGGCCGCGGCGGGCGGCGCACCCGTTGCACCACTGCCGGCAACGCTGCCGCTCGATTCAGTGCGCACCGCGTCCGGGCTTTCGGAGGCAAGCTTCAGTGTTCCCGGTGTTGGGGGCGCCACCACGGTCTCGGGTGGTTTGGCAACGCCGTGCTCCCACAGGAAATAGCACACATTGGCCAGCACCAAGCACACGACCAGAGCCTTCAGTAACGTCAAGCGTTCACCCATGAATCAAGCGCAAACTCGCTTCGCCGGAAACGAAGCGTTGCATGCGGTCCTTTGTTTCGAGCAAGAGCGCTCCATCAGCATCCACACCGCGCGCGATACCCGCGACCGCGCTGTCTCCCACCACCACTTGTGCGGCGCGTCCGTACAAGCCATCCAGAGCCGTCCAGGCATCGCGGAACGCGGCGAATCCAAATCGCTCGTACTGCGCCAGCATACTCAAAAGTTCGTCCAAGATGGCCCCTGCCACCATATTGCGCGAAGCGGGCGACTGGCAGGCGTCCGTCAGCGCGGCGACCGCCGTCCCCTCTGTCTCGATTTCGCGGCGTGCCTCCGCCGGCAGCGACACATTGACGCCGACGCCGATCACCACATGCGCAGGCCCCCCCGCCTCGGCGCGCAATTCAATCAGGACGCCGCCCAACTTGCGATCTTCGAACCAAATGTCGTTGGGCCACTTGAGTTTTACCCTTGCGGCGCCGGCGCGCGTCAAGCCCCGCGACACGGCAACGCCGACCCCCAAACTCAATGCCGGCAAGGTACGCACCACATCGCTGCAGGTCCAGCCCAGCGACATGGCGATGCCCCCGCCAAAGGGGGCAACCCAGCGCCGGCCCAGGCGCCCGCGCCCGGCGTGCTGCAGCTCGGCAATGCAGACGTCCGCCGTGCTGGGCGGCGGCGGCGCGCTGCCCAGCAGGCGGGTGTTGGTCGATCCGACCTCGAACAGCAACTCCAGGTTGTGCAGATATGGCTTGCGATCATCGGCCAGTTCGGCGCGGATTTGGGCGATATCGAGCAACTCAACTGGTGTTGCCAGACGGTAACCGCGGCGCGGCAGGGCCTGCACCTCAATGCCGATCGCCCGCAGGCGTTCAACGCCTTTCCATACTGCCGCTCGGGTTTGGTGCAGCTCCGCCGCCAGCGACTCGCCGGAGTGCACTTCGCCGTCCGCCAGCAGCTGAAGCAGCGGCGGGTGTGTCAGGACTAAGCCGCTCGCGATCGAAACAGCCATAGACGCCGCACACGATTTTCTTTTCCCGCGCGCATGCGCGCGATGTTGCCGCGATGGGTAAAGACCACAAAGACGGCAACCGCGGCACAAAATGTGCACAGCGGAATATTGTTCGGCTCGAGCACCAGCACGGCCGCCGCGAGCGCGATCGTCGAGAGCATGGTGGCGAGACCTACATAGCCGGACAGCAACAACACGATGATCCAACTGAGGAGCAGCGGCACCAGCAAGCGCAATTCCAGCGCGGCAACCACGCCGACCACTGTCGCCGCGCCTTTGCCGCCGCGGAAATCGAACCACACCGGATAGACATGCCCCACGATCACCGCAAATCCGCAGGCCATCGTGAGCCACTCGCGCGAGACGCCGGCATCGATGCCGATGCCGGGCAACGCGGCAGGCGGCAGCCACCACACGGCGATCATGCCCTTGGCGATATCGATCAGCAGCACCAGAAATCCGAACAGCTTACCCTGGGTGCGCAGGGCATTCGTGGCACCGGCATTGCCGCTGCCCATGTTGCGAATATCGACGCCGCGCATGCGGCCCAGGATCAAGCTGCCGAGCAGCGTCCCGAGCAAATAGGCGATGAGAATTTTGACGCCGAGTTCCAGCATCCGCCAATTATGACCCAGGAGCCTTCTTCGGCAGGTGAATTTCCGCCAGCATGCAGCGCACGCCGCCGCCGCCGATGCGCTCGATGGTGGGAATCTCCGCGGGAATCAACCTTGCCTGAGATTCCAAAGCGCGGCGCTGCGGCGGAGCCAAGCAGCCCAAGGCCGTCGTCGACAAGGCAATGAGTTTGCCGTCGGGCGCCGCCAGTTCCAAAACATTGGCGGCGAACTGCGCCATCTGCGCGGGCGTGATTTCGACGATTGTATGACCCGTCGCGCGCAGCTTGGACAACACGGCCGCACGGTGCGCATCGCCGACGATCGACTCGGCGCAGACGACTGCAAAGCCGGTGCCGATCGCCATCAAAACGTTGGTGTGATAAATGGCGGTGCCGCCGGCATCCACGGCATCGAAGGTCATGAGCTCGTAGTCCAGTTGCTGTGCGAACTCGCCGAGCACATCGAGGTCAGTCCGAGGCGAGGAACAGGCGTATGCGATCCTGTGCACCCGGTCGAGAACCACGCTGCCCGTGCCTTCGAGATATTTGTCTTCCGACTCGCGATGCGTAAGATCCACGGTGCGCGAAACGCGAAAAGCCCCGTTGCGCACGACCTGCTGCAGGACTTCGTCGCGGCGTTCGAGGCGTCGGTTCGGCGCCAGCATGGGATACAGTGCCACGGTGCCGTCGTGATGGAAGCTGACCCAGTTATTGGGGAATATGGCGTCGGGCTTGGGGGGCTGCGCGCTGTCGGGTGCGATGAGCACTTCCACGCCGACGCGTTCCAAGGCCTGCGCCAGTCCGTGGAACTCATGCAGCGCAAGAGTCTGTAGGTCTTCTCCGCCAAGCGTTGTGGGCTTGGCTTGGAAGGCATTGCTGTCGGCCGTTTGCGCATTGCAGCCAAATCTCGCAGGCCGCACCATAAGCACGGCCCCGGCGCTTTGTGGTTCCTGGCCAGGGTGATCTGCGAGCGACATAGAGCAGGCACTATACTAGCGGTTTTTGGAGGGATGCTTTGCGGGGATCGATTGCCAAACAACTTCGGGTACTGACGCTCGCGACGGCCGTGATCGCCTTGCAGGCTCACGCCGCCAATGCTCCCGCACCCGCGAAACCACTGCCAAAACCTCCCGCGAAGCCGGCGGCGACCTACCCCTTCAGCTTCGATACTTTGCGCGAGGATGCCAAGCGCAGGGCCGCCGCGCCCTACGTGCCGCCGCGCAACAGCGAGCCTTCGGCGCTGGATAAATTGAGCCCGGAACAGTATCGCAGCATGCATTTCAACGCCGACGCCGGTATCTGGCGCGAGGAAAAATCGCCCTTTCGGCTCGAGTTGCTGCGCGCGGCGGCCAATCTGCCGACGGTGACGGTCTCGACCGTGGAGGACGGCCTCGCCAAGGATGTGGTGGCCTCGCCGGCGATGTTCCAGATGAGAGGGACCACGCCTCCCCAACTCGCCAGAGTATCGGTGCCGCTGTCGGGTTTCCGGGTTCGCAGCCACATCAATTCGAATAAGGTCTGGGATGAGTTCTTGGTGTTCCAGGGCGCCAGCTACTTCCGAGCCGTCGCCAAAAACCTGCTGTACGGATTGTCGGCGCGCGGCCTTGCCATCGACACCGGCGAGCCGGGCGGCGAAGAGTTTCCCGTGTTCACGCATTTTTGGATCGAGCGGCCGGGCCCGAAAGCGAACGCCATCGTCATTTATGCCTTGTTGGAGAGCAAGTCCGCCACCGGTGCCTACAAGATTACGGCGCAGCCGGGTGCCCTGACCCTGACCGAGGTGGAACTCACGCTGTTTCCGCGCGCCGAGTTGCGCGTGCTCGGCATCGCCCCGCTGACATCGATGTTTCTATTCGACGAGACCAATCGCGGCCATCTCGATGACTATCGACCGGAAGTGCACGATTCGGACGGGCTGCAGATCGCGACGAAATCCGGAGAGCAATTGTTCCGACCGCTGGCCAACCCGCTCAAGCTGCAGGTTTCGAGCTTCACGACGCAAGTGCCGCAGGGCTTCGGGCTCGTGCAAAGATCGCGGCAGCAAAGTGATTTCGAAGATTTCGACGCTCAGTATGAGCGCCGTCCCAGTGCTTGGATCATACCCAAGGGCGATTGGGGTTCGGGGGCGGTTGAGCTGGTGGAGATTCCTTCGGGCCGCGAAACCAACGACAACATCGTCGCGTTTTGGCGCCCGGCGGCGCCGCTGCTGCCGGGGCATCCGGCACAGTTTGCCTACACCATTACGTGGTGTGCGGAACCGCCCTTGCCCAAAGGCTTGGGCAAGGTCGTCTCGACGCGCTCCGGCGCCAGCATCGACCGCAAGCGGCGCGTATTCTTGCTGGATATCGTGGGCGCCGGCGAAAAGCTCGATGGCTTGCGTCTGGATCTGAGCGCCTCCGCCGGCGCGATTTCCAATTCGACTTTGGTTTCGAACGGAGAGATGCACGGCCTGCGCGCCAGCTTTGAAATCGATCCAAAGGATGCGGAGGTGATCGAGATGCGTCTGCGAGTCATGCGCGGCGACACACCCGTTTCCGAAACATGGTTGTACCGATGGACCTCCAGCTAAATACCGGCGCCGCATTCGAGAACGACTCGCCGGGCGGCATGCCGCCGGAGGCGCCCGTGAGCATGCCGCCGCAGGACCTGCACTACAAGTCTTGGCGGACGATCCGGCAGCTCATTTCCCCCGAAGTGCTGTATGCGCGCTTCATCCTGATCGTGGTGACGGTGGGGGTGACCACCTACGGCGTCTATCAGATGCTGCAAGTCGTGCGCTTCGCAAGCGCGACGCTGTTGCAGGGCACGATGATATTTTTCTTCGCCATCTCCCTGGGTTGGATTGCGTTTTCAGCCGGATCGGTGTTGGCGGGTGCGTCGAAACGGCGCGATCCGCTCCCCCTCGAGCCGGCGGCCGCGGGCGCCTCGCTGACGGCGCTGGTGATGCCCATCTACAACGAGGATCCCACCCGCACGACCGCCGCGCTGCAGGCGATGGCGGAGGGACTGCAGCGCATCGATGCGCATCGCGGATTCGAGATCGTGATGCTGTCCGATTCCACCGAGGCCGATGCGTGGATTCGCGAGACCCTGAAGGCTGCCAAGCTGCGCGCCGCACTGCATTCGATCATGCCGGTCTGGTATCGGCGGCGATGGCGCAACGTTGCGCGCAAGTCCGGCAATATCGAAGACTTCGTGACCCGATGGGGCGGCCGTTACGACCATATGATCGTGCTCGATGCCGACAGCCTCATCGATGCGCCCACGCTCAATCAGCTGGTGCAGGACATGCAAGCGGATCCCAAGCTGGGCATTCTGCAAACCGCGCCGCAGCTGATCGGCGCGCGCACCTTGTTCGCCCGCTTGCAGCAATTCGCCGCTTGCGTCTACGGTCCGATCATCACGCGCGGCTTGTCCGCCTGGTCGGGCGACAGCGGCAATTATTGGGGCCACAACGCCATCATTCGCGTGGCGGCGTTCGCCCAGTATTGCGGCCTCCCGCAACTCAAGGGCCGCAAGCCCTTCGGCGGTTTCGTGCTCTCGCATGATTTCGTCGAGGCGGCCCTCATGCGCCGCGGCGGCTGGAAGGTGCGCATGGCCACCGATTGCGGCGGCTCCTGGGAAGAGTCTCCGCCAACGTTGATCGATATCGCGATTCGCGACCGCCGCTGGGCGCAGGGCAACTTGCAGCACATGAAAATCATCGGCAGCGCGGGTTTGAGATTCATCAGCCGCATGCACCTGGGCGTGGGCATCATGAGTTATTTGTCCTCGCCGATGTGGCTGCTGATGATCGGCATCGGCTTCGCGCTCGCGATCCAGTCGCGCTTCATCCGTCCCGAATACTTCAGCCACGATTTTCAGCTGTTCCCGACCTGGCCGCGGTTCGATGTCGCACTCATGATGGCGCTGTTTTGGTTCAGCATGGTGGTGTTGTTGATCCCAAAAACGCTCGGGCTGATTCGCGCTCTGCTCTCGCGCCGCATTCGCCGCGGCGCCGGCGGCGTCATCGGCATAACGGCGAGTTTCCTGCTCGAAACCATTCTTTCGGCGCTGTACGCGCCGATCCTGATGATCGTGCAGTCCCGCCATGTCTTCGAAGTATTCATGGGACGCGACTCGGGCTGGAAGCCGCAGCGCCGCGACGCCGGCCATACCTCCTGGGGCGACGCCTGGCGCTTTCATCGCCGGCACATGCTTTTGAGCTGCGTCACCGCGGTGATCGTGTACTTCATCTCGCCGCCCTTGCTGGCTTGGGTTTCGCCGGCGCTTCTCGGCCTGTTTCTCTCGGTGCCGCTATCGGCGCTCAGCGGCAGCGAGACCTTGGGCAGATTCCTCTCGAGATTCGCGCTGCTGCGCACCCCGGAAGAAGTGGAAACACCCGCGCTCGTCGCGCGCCGCGAGGAATTGGCGCGAGATAGCGAACCGTTGCCCACCGAAGGATTGCGGTTCTTGGCGCGGCACCGTGAGGCGCGCATCGCGCATATCAACGGCAATCTGTCGCGCCCCGCTGATCCGCGCGGCCAGCCGGATCCGCATGCCTTTACCGCGGAACAGAAATTGATGGATGCACGCTCGTTGGATGAGGCCCTGCAATGGCTTACGCCGATGGAACGCGTCGAGGTTGCCGCCGACGCGCGCTTTCTCAATCAACTGGCCCTGCTCCCCGATTCCGTGCAACCCACGTTCTCGATCTAGGATTCCAACCCATGGTT
>DATNKC010000407.1:0-5982 GCA_035603615.1 Steroidobacteraceae bacterium
TTTCGCCAGCGCGGTCAGGTTTGAACTCAAATCATCCAACCGCTTGGAGAAATCGGCCCAGCGCTGCCAGACTTCGGCCTTGGCGTGGCCGCCCGGTATCTTAGGCTCGAACGCCTTTCGAGCCGCGGATGCAGTGATGGACAATGCGTGCAGCTGAGTACTCAGGTTGTCCGCGGGGGCCTGCTTTTGCAGGATCATGTCGATGGCAGCGTATTGCTCGCCCATGCTGTGCATGATGTGCCGGCGGTAGTCGATTGTGTCGTCATCATCCGCGCGGCAGAAGGACGGCACGCCGAAGACCAGCAGCGCTGAGAGCAGCAGCGCAACCAAACCTCTCAGTCTTTGGAATTCCACGAGTCGCAATGGCCTTTGGAGTTGGCTGGACCGTTGAAAATCATGCAGCTGCCACAGGGAGCGGCGCCGGGCTGAAAGAAGCTGCATGCTGAGCAGGTTTTCGCCGGGTCGGGCGAGCTCTCGCTATAGTGCAAGGAGTCACGGGCGCTTCTCTGCGTCCCGTCCATTTTCGCAAGGTCGGCGCAGGGCGTTCCTGCGTCGGCGGAAGCGCGCGGGATTCGAAACATTAGCGGCAATCCCAGCAGGAGCCCGACACCCCGCTGCAACAGCCTTCTACGCGAAAGATGCCGTCTGATCATTTGCCCTGTGTCCTAATTCACTTAAGGCTAATATATATGGAACAGATGTTCAATATGTAGAATAACTCAGTATCTCCGCATCAATCGCGCGGAAAGCCAGTTTGGATGCCGCGATGCGATGCTAGCAGTACACCACGAAACAGCAAGGTGCAGCTCTCCATTCGTGCGACTTCAGGGTAAGTAGCAAAATGTGGGATGGCGTCTCATTTCTCTTGACTACGAACCATGTGGTCACAATAATGAAGGACCTACCAAACCGGTCTGAGGAACAGATGGAGCCACCCGCTCGTCGTAGGGATGCGCTCAAGACAACGCTGATCTTTGTAAATGGATCGGCTGCTTTGATCTGCGGATTAATTTTCGCTGTAACCGCGTGGGCTCAAGCACCGGCGCCGGTGCACCCGGCGGCGGCTGCCGTCGCGACACCGGTGCTTCGGCGTTTAACGCGAGTTGAATACGCGAACTCTCTGCGCGACCTGTTTGGAATCGAGTTTCCGTTTGCGGCCGACTTGCCGGCGGATGGTCAGGCTGCGGGGTTCGATGACATCGGTGACGCCCTGTCGCTTTCACCCGTGCTCATCGACAGCTATCTAAAAGTCGCCCGCAGGGTCAGCGATCTAGTCCTCGGCATCGGCGGCGCTGGCGTGATTACCCAGCAGTATCCAGCGATGGGCACCCAGTCCGAATGGCAAGAGGGAATGCCGATCGGCACACGCGGCGGGGTACTCGTCAAGTATTTCTTTCCGCGCCAAGGTGAATACGACTTGCGCGCATTCCTCGACAACCAAATGGTCTTCGGCAAGGCGCGGCTCGCTTCGCCGCTAACGCCGCTTGAGGGCGTGCGTTTCTTCCATATGCGCACCGCAATTTCCGCCGGGCCGCACATCTTTGTCGTGACCTTCCCGGACGCCTATGCAGCGTGGGAAGGGTCGGTGCCCAACTTCAGCGGTCCGGGCGGAGCAGGCGAAGGCGGGCCGATCGATATCCGAGCGTCTGCGGTGATGCACACCATTCAATTCTGGTTGGACGGGAAAGTGATCCGGACCTTCGATATCCATGGGCCGGGCATCAGCGAAGCGGCGTTTGAGGCTCAGCCTGGTCCGCCGACTCTGGCACGCGCGGAGATAACCGGTCCCTTCAATCCGTCGGCCGCCGTCGACACGCAGGCGCGGCGGCGCTTACTCACATGTGTGCCGCATCGGGCATCCCAAGAGAATGCGTGCGCCGCCAAAATACTCGAGCCGATCGCGCGGCTCGCATACCGACGTGATGTCAATTCGGCCGATATGGCGCCGGTGCTCGCCGCCTTCAGCCGCAAGCGTTCGACAGAGAATTTTGACGAAGCGGTGGGCATGGGCCTGCGCACCATTCTGATGTCGCCGGACTTTCTGTTTCGAGTGGAACGCGACCCACCCGATGCGAAAGCCGGGACGGTTTACCCGCTCTCCGGTTACGAACTGGCGACGCGCTTGTCCTACTTCATTTGGAGCAGCATTCCGGACGATCACCTGCTGCAACAAGCCCGGCACGATCGCTTGAGGGATCGCGGGACGCTCGAGCGTGAGCTGCAGCGCATGTTCGCCGATTCGCGCTCGGACGCGCTGGTCGATAATTTCGCGTTGCAATGGTTGGGTCTGCGTGATCTCGCCGATGTGCACCCCGATACCCGGGTTTATCCTGAATACGACAATGGCCTCGCCCGCGACTTTGAGGAAGAGACGCGCTTGTTTTTGCGCTCGGTCATGCGTGAAAACCGCAGCATACTCGATGTGATCTCCAGCGATTACGCATTCTTGAATCAAAGGCTCGCGCAACTGTACGGCATCCCTGGTGTGGAAGGACCCGCTTTTCGCGAGGTCAATCTCACCAACGATGGGGAGCGCGGCGGCGTATTGAGCCAAGGCAGCGTGCTCATGGTCACGTCGCATGCGGCGCAGACCTCGCCAATTTTGCGCGGCAAATGGGTGCTAACCAATCTGCTCAACTCTCCGCCGCCGGTACCACCTCCGGGTGTCCCTCCGCTCAACACGAATCCGGCGACCGACGGGCGCAAGCTGACCACGCGCGAGCAAATAGAGCGGCATCGAATCACCCCTGTGTGCGTGTCTTGTCACGCCAAGATGGATCCATACGGTATGGCGCTCGAGAATTACGATGTCTTGGGCCGCTGGCGAACCGAGGAAAACGGGAGCCCGATCGATTCCTCGGCCGCACTCCCGCATGGCGACCCTTTCGTGGGGCCGGCCGGACTCAAGAAATTATTATTGGCGCGCGCCGATAATTTCGCAGCAGCGACGGTCGCCCGACTGATGACCTATGCGTTGGGCAGGCAGCTGGAGAAGAGCGATGAGGCGGCGGTACGGGAGATCACGACGGCTGCGAAGCCGGGCGGCTATCGCTTTGAAGATTTAGTCACGGGTGTTGTCACCAGCGCGCCTTTTCAGGAACGCCAAACCAAGGAATCCCCATGATCATCACTCGCAAACATCTTTCGCGCCGCACTTTTTTGAAAGGCGCCGGCGTTACCTTGGCTTTGCCCTTCCTCGACGCCATGCATCCCGCGCTCAGCGCGGAACGGCTAACTGCCGCCTCGCCGGTGCGCCGATTGCTCATCGTCCTCTATCCTCACGGCGTGGTCGAAGATACCTGGAATCCCATCGGCGAGGGCGCGGACTACAAAATGAGCGAGAGTTTGATGCCGCTTGAACGGCATCGCGAGAAGTTCATCGTTTTCCGCGGCCTCACCTCCTCTCCAGATCGGACCAAGACTGATTTTCATGACCGGGCGATTTCGAGCTTTTTGACTGGCTGCGAGCTGACCCCGGGAAAGGTCCAAGTCGGCACTTCAGTAGATCAGATCGCCGCGAAAGAACTGGGTAAACAGACGCAATTTGCCTCCCTGGAACTTGCGACGCAGCCGGTAGGCCAACACGGTTCGCCCTGCTATTTGAATGCGACCACCAATCTACCGATGGAGCGAAATCCGCGGCTGGTGTTCGAACGGCTTTTTGGCGACAGCGATAAACTCGACCCCGCCGCTCAGGCGGTTCGCACCGGCGATGATGCAAGCATTCTCGACGTCGTGACCGAGCGGATCGCGGCGCTCAATCGCCAGTTGGGGGCGCCCGATCGCCGCAAGTTGGACCAGTATCTGGACTCCATTCGCGACATCGAGCGCCGCATCAGCATTGCTTCGAATCGGCCGGCGGTGGATTTACCCAACATGTCGCGGCCTGCAGGCATCCCGGACAGTTGGCCTGAGCATGTCAAGCTGTTGTTCGATTTGCAGACCTTGGCGCTGCAGGCGGACTTGACGCGCGTGATTACCTTTCAGACGGCGGCTGAAGGGTCGACCATGACCTTCCCGCATCTCGATCTTTCCATGACATTTCACGAGATATCGCATCACAACTTCGAGAAATACAAGCTGGATGCCCTTTCCAAGATCAACAAGAACCATTCGGAGCTGTTTGCCTACTTCCTCGACAAACTTGACGGGACACCGGAAGCAGGGGGCTCGCTGCTCGATCACAGTGTGATTCTGTACGGATCCGATCTGAGCGTTCCCACTGTGCATAGCCAGCGAAACCTGCCGATCATCGTCGCCGGCGGCGCCGCAGGCCGGGTCAAGGGCGGCCGCTTCGTGCGCGTGACGGGTGATGGCGACGGGCCGCCCCTGACAAATTTGCACTTGGCGCTGCTCGACAAAATCGGTGTCCCCACGGAAAAGATGGGCGACAGTACCGGCAAGCTCAACCGCCTGGAAGTGTGAACATGCTTCGGCGCGTAAAGACCCACCGCATTTTGGGCCTCGCGTTGGCGCCACTGCTTGCTGCGCGGCTCGCCGGTGCGGCGGACGATGCACTCGCCAAGGGCCAGGCGCTTCTGGGCGCGCTGCGCCAGGCCGACATGCCGCTGGCGGCGACGCTGATCGGCGCGCGCGTCGACGTGAACGTGCGGGACGAAGCGGGTGCGACACCGCTCATGTGGGCCGCGCAGCGGCGCAGCACCGATTTAACCGAACGCTTGATCAAGGCGCATGCCGACCCGAACCTGGTCAGCGCCAATGGGCTCGGACCTCTGCAAGTGGCTATCGCCAATCATGCCGCCGACATTGCTCTGCTGCTGATCGACGCCGGTGCCAAGGTCAACGTGGCGCGGGCGAACGGCGAGACGCCGCTCATGACCGCGGCGCGAACCGGCCAGCTCGAAGTCATGCAGCGTCTGATCGCGCATGGCGCGGATGTCAACGCCCGCGACGCGAAATTCAATCAAACAGCGCTCATGTGGTCGGCGGGCCACCCGGCGCAGGTTAAATTGCTCATCGAACACGGCGCCGACCTCCGTGCACGCAGCAGAACCTGGGATGTCACCAACACGATTTACACGCCGATAGTGTCCACTGTCGGCGTCACCGGTATTCCATGGAATCACGAGGGCGAATTCGTCAGCAAAACGGGCGGACAAAGCGCCTTGTTCTTTGCGGTACAGAACGACGATATCGAATCGACACGGGCATTGCTTGATGCCGGATTGGATGTCAACGATCGCGCCGCCGACGGCTCGACCGCGCTGCTGCTCGCGCTTTATAAGTGGAGCTGGCCGAGCAGCGATACCGAGCATCTGCACGCGCCGCGCTTCGACCCCGATATCGCGATGGCGAATTTATTGCTGGATCGCGGTGCCGATGTAAATGTCACCGACGCCGCGGGTTATACGCCGCTGCACGGAGCGGTACTTGGCCTCGTGGCGCGTCCGCGCCTCGTGGACAATGTGAGGGTCTCTGATGCCGGCATCGCTGCAGCGAAGGCCCCCACCGATGCGCAGAGTTGCATGGCCTTGGTCAAGCGGCTCTTGGATCTGCATGCAGATCCGAACGCCATGACGCGTTTCCCGACGCCGGGCTCGATTGGCAATGTGCGCATCAATCCGGTTCCACCCGGGTCGACGCCTGTACACATTGCCGCGCTATCCGGCAACGTTGAGCTGGCTGAGTTGCTGCTCGCGCGCGGCGGCGATCCCAATCTGACTCGCCAAGACGGGCACTCGCCCTTGTCAGTGTCCGTAAAGATCAACGATCTGCCGATGGCGAGCGCTTTGGTCGCTCATGGCGGCGATGTGAAGCACATCTACAGCCCCGCAGATCAACTTGGCGATCCGATAAAGCCGGTGGCGCGCGCCCGATCCAAGGAGAGCATCCTGCACATCGCTGCTGCGGCCGGCGCATACGATGTGATTCCCTTTCTCGCGCAGCATGGCGCGCCGCTCGATCTAGTGAATGACAAGGGCGAAACTGCGCTCGACTTGGCCGACGCCCAAGAGCGCTTCC
>DATNKC010000408.1:0-3437 GCA_035603615.1 Steroidobacteraceae bacterium
GCATCGCCGGCGTCGATCGGTGTAAAGAATAAAGCCGGCATGGCCGCGCCGACCGCTCGGCCGGTTCGATTCGCCACGTCGAACAACCACGGTTCGGCTTGCGCAACAACGGCGTCATTGGGCATGGCATAGGGCCACTGATTCGCGATTGGCCGAACGCTGCCGTCCGTCGGTGTTGATTGTACGAGCGTCATCTCACGAACGCCGCGCTCGTCGAGTCGATGCGTAAACAAGTATTTCGAATCCGGCGACCAAAGCACGATCGGTTTCGGGGGCGGCCCGGGAGGGCCGGGCAGGGCATGCCCATCCTTGACGGCAAGCGCGCGCGCGGCAGCACCCGTCGCGACCACGCCGGCGGTGGATTCGACCGGCGCTGCATAGCCATAGTGCGGCATCGCGTCGGTCGTGAGCGGGAACCGAATCTTGCCGTCGGTCGAACGAATCCACAAATTGCCATTGTCGATGAAGGCGAGCCAGCGTCCGTCGGGTGAGGCAATCGCAGTTGGATCCGTTTGTGGAGCCGGTTTTTCAGCACAATCCGCGCGGCGTGTGGAACAGTTCCAGTTCCTGCCATTGGCCGCGAAGCCGATCTGATCGACGGCGATTTCTTCATAGTCTTGGAAGGGCAATCGCTGCGTTTCAACCACCTGGCCGAGAACTTTGGACAGACCCTCGGCGACGACAGCTTGATCGAACGCCGCGGCGCGCGTGCCTGTTGCGGCTGCCACCTCCACGAAGTCGGCTCTGCCGTCGCCGAATTCGCGCCGGTAGGTAAAGCGCTCCTTCGGGCCGCGGCGCCAATGCGGCGTGAATGAGGCATTGAATACGAGCTTGTCCTGATTGCTCGCCAGGAATTGCGCCGCGCGATCGTAGACTTTTGTCTCGAGGACCGGGTAGTCGGCGGCGAAGGCCTGAGCCGGCAGCAGCGTGCCCACGCCCAGGCCCCCGACAGCGGCGCAGACGCCGATGCCAACGCCTACCCGGAAGCCGATCGCGCCGATCGCGCCGATCGCGCTCAATAGCGGCGTCCGGTGCTTCATCGTCTCGCGCACCCGCAAAAATCGTGCGTATCAGTACCTCGAAGTGAATGAAGTCAAGTGATACACCCAAGCCATCCAAAGCATGACCACCGCCGAGACGGCGAGCACCGAAGTCCAAATCCGGCCTTGCCAGCTGCGCTTGCCGGTCCAAGCGATCGCTGCGGCCCAGACCAGTACGATGGCCCCGCCCACGTAGCACAGGATCGAGACCAGGTGCAGGAGAAATAGCCAGGGATCGAGGCCGGGCCCCAGCATTGCCGTTCTCGAGCTTAGCGCCGTGAACAACCACAACCATCCAAGCGATACCACGGTCACTGCGACGGCTGCGACGCGCGACAGCACGCGGCCACGTTCATCGCGGCCCACGAGATCCAGCTTCAGATTATTTCTGCGGCGCACGATCGCGGCGACCGGCCAAAGCAGCGTGGTCAGCAACAGCGCGGCGAATGAAATCTCCACAGCGGGCAAGAGCCAACCCGGTGAACGCCACCAGCGAACAGGCTCGTACACCGTAAAGGGCGAAATTTCATCCATGCTGAAGCGCTGCACCCGTCCGTCGGCGACCTTTGCGGCCAGCCGCCAGCCGCTCTCGACATCGCGCCACACGAAGGGCGCGACCTCGCGGTAGCGACGCGGCGCGCCATTGCGGCCTTTGAAGGACGACGCAGTCAGGAAGCCATCCTTGTCGACCACGAGTTTGAACGGGCCGGCAAAGTTGCCGATGCTCATGAACGACGTTTCGGCACGGCGCGAGCTTTCGTAGTAGCCCGCCATCAACTTAGCATGCTCTGCGGCCGTTTTCGCATCGACCGTCCGCGCATCCGGGGTGCCAGGAAAATAGCGATTTAGAAAGTCATCGAACAGTGCGCCACGAATCGCGCCCGCGGCGCCCTCGCGGCCTTGACTGTTGACCGACACGAATAGACCCACGTGATCATCCAAGAATAAATGCAGGTAACTGTGCATGTACACCGTGTCGCCGCCGTGGCTGATGATCCGATGGCCGTTGTAGTTCTGCTCGTAGAATCCAAGCATCATTCGATTCAGCGGCGGGATCATGTCGGTGGGCGTTTCATGCATCATTTTTAGCGTTTCGGCGCGGAGGATGCGCGCGCCGTGATACTCGCCGCCTTCCAAATGCGCAATCATGAAATGCGCCATGTCGACGCCGCTGGCAGCGAGGCTTCCGGCCGGTGCCGCCACCACGATCTCATACGGTTTCGCAGGCTGCGATGCGAGCGCATAGCCCTTGGACATGTCGGCCTCGAACGTCCCGGGCAGCGGCTGCCGGAAAGTGGCATGCGACATCTCCAGCGGTTTGAACAGGTGGGCGTCGACGTAGTCGTCGAACGATTGCCCTGAAACGCGCTCCACGATGTAGCCCGCGAGCGCGGTCGCATAGTTGGAATACGCCGGTGTCGATCCGGCCTTGAAAATACGCACCGGCGTCTTTTCTCGGGCATAAACCTGGAGAGGCACAAGCTGCTTCGGATCGGAGACGATCAGGGCTTTGATCTGCTCTTCGAAACCCGGCGTATGCGTCATGATGTTGCGCAAGGTGATGGGCCCGTCGGAACGCGGCGGGATCTTGAAGTCCAGGTACTCGTTGACGTCGTGGTCGAGGTCCAGCTTCCCCTGCTCCACCAGCTGCATCACCGCGGTCCAGGTAAACAGCTTCGAAATCGAGCCAGGCCGGAACATCGTGCGTTCCGCATCGACCGGCTTCTGCTTCTTCACGTCGGCGAATCCGTATCCCTTGGCGAATATCACCTCGCCGTTTTTGACCACGGCAACCACCGCACCGGCAACATCGCCGCGCTCGATCGCGTAGGGCATGAGGCCGTCCAACCAAGGTTCGAGATCGGTTCGCTCGAGGGCATGGGCCGCCGCGGGAGTCGAACTGGCCTCGACGGCCGGCTCTGCTGGGGCGGCGCGGGCCGCGATTGCGACACTGAATAAGCAGAAAGACAGGCAGATCGAGAGAAGCGATGAGCATTGACGAGACATTTGTTATCCCCTTGAAGCTGACCCCGGCCGAATGGGATGTTTACATTAAGAGAAATTTTCTACAATGAAAAACTCCGCTTTGGCTACTTGCCCACAATTTCGGCCTGGGTCAGCAAAAGAAACGGCGGTACACCCCAAAGTCTGACTTTCGCGCCTCAAACTGCGCAGCGCGGGCCTAAAACAGCCAATCTACGCCCCGCACGGGGTGCAAATCGGCCGTTCCGTGCGTCTGGTTGGCCTCAACAGTTAGGGGATTGGATATATCACCACACAAAATTCTAGGCAAAACTTGGCGTAATCAGAAACTAGTTGCCAATCAGGATAATTAAAAATATATTGCAGCGACGACCGGGGCGGCAGGGCACCTTCTAGGTGAAGCTGTGTGAGCAA
>DATNKC010000409.1:0-2008 GCA_035603615.1 Steroidobacteraceae bacterium
CCGCGGACCAGCACCACCAGCGTCTTAGTTGAGGGTTCCAGTCCCAATAGCCGGTGCAGTGCCGGATCCGCCTCGCAGGCCTCCGCGAGGATTTCCGCATAAAGCGCCGATTTCGTCGGGAAATGCTTGAAAAGCAGGCCCTCAGAAATGGCGGCTGCCGCCGCGACGCTCTTGGTCGTGGTTCCCGCAAAACCGCTGCGGGCAAAACACCGCTTGGCGGCGCCCAGGATCAACTGCCGCCGCAAATCACTGGTCATGCGCAGGGTGCTCATGCTTGTGAGTAAGCACTCACCTTTCGGGAAATGTCAAGAAACATGCTGCGATGCAGCAGGCAAAATCTTGCCAACTGTGTCTTTTAGGTTGAACCGAAACCTAGCTAGATTGGATCGAAGCCCAGCGCGCCCCGGATGCGCGTGACGATGAAGCTGCCGTCGCGGCTGGCAAGCACGCGCTCCAGATTGGCGCTGTCGATCTTGATGCTGGCGAAACGCGGCCCGCTGGAAACATCCTGCATCGAGGACGCAAATGCCTCGACCTCGGCCATGGTCGAGATGGCGCGGACATCCGCTATCCCGCAAGCCCGGGCGATGCCGACGAGGTCGGCAGTGCCAGCGGTATGGCTCGCCTGCCCGCCGGTTTCGCCGTAGACCTCGTTGTCGAGCACAACGATCGTCAGATTGCCGGGTTTTTGCAGACCGACAGTCGCCAGACTGCCCATCCCCATCAGCATCTCGCCATCGCCGGTGATCACCACGACCGGTAGCTTGGGCTGCGCCAGCGCAATCCCGAGCCCGATCATGACCGCGCCGCCCATGGCGCCCCACAGATAGAAATTGCGGTCATGATCGCCCGCCGCAGCTATATCGTAGGTCGAGGCGCCGAGGCCCCCGACCACGATGGCCTCCTTGCGCTGCGCCAGCAATTGATTGACGACACTGCGCCGTTCGAGAAGGTTTGGCCGTTCGAGAAGGTTTGCTTTGCTCATTTGGTAAAAACCTTGGCGCCGATCAGGCGTTGCGACAACAAAACCGCGGTCGGGGTGCAGGCATTGTAAGCCTGCCCCGCTGCGGCCTCGACCACCTCGCGGACTTCCTGCGGATGGGAGGCTCGCAATACCTTGATACCCGACAATTCTAAAACGCCCGCTGTGCTGGATCCCATCGGCACCTGCCAGGGATTGAATTCGCCCCACTCGCCGCGCATCGTCACCAGCGTCAGGAACGGAAAGCGGAAGATTTGAGTGAGCGACAGCATGTTCACGCAATTGCCGACGCCGCTCGATTGCATCAGCAACACTCCACGCTGGCCGCCGGCCCAGGCGCCGGCCAGCAGCGCCACGCCCTCTTCCTCGGTCGTTAAAGGGACCGCGCGCATTGAAGGAGTGCCGAGCACGCGGTCGATTAACTGCGAATGCCCGGCATCCGGCACATAAGGCACCTGACGGACATCGAAACGCTGTAGAATCGCGAAAATATCCTGCGGCCAGGACGGCGTAGTTTCTGCCGCGGTTTCGGAAGGAGCGTCAGTACGGGCGTGCATCTTATTTCCAGTTATTCGGCGAGATTGCATTGCGGCGCGACTGTAGAGAGAGCCGCGCTTTCCGAAAGAGCAAAAACAGCATATCGGTCTCCCCCAAAGAGTATGACAGCATGAATGCGAATGCGCGAGAACTGGCGGCCGGTTTCGATCTCGAGAAACTGACGGGCGAATTCTATGCCGATCCCTACCCGACCTATCGTGCACTGCGGGAGCACGCGCCGGTCAAGCTGTTGCCCAACGGCTCCTATTTTTTGACGCGGTATGACGATCTGGTCAGCGCCTACAAGAACACCAAGGTTTTCAGTTCCGACAAGAAAAAGGAATTCGCGCCGAAATACGGCGCTTCCCTGCTTTACGAACATCACACCACCAGCCTCGTCTTTAATGATCCGCCGGCGCACACCCGCGTCAGGCGGCTGATCATGGGCGCGCTCTCGCCGCGGGCGATCGCGGGCATGGAGCCCGATTT
>DATNKC010000410.1:0-5629 GCA_035603615.1 Steroidobacteraceae bacterium
TCTCGGACCCAGCGACGCAGGATGTTGCCGGCCCCATCCGGGCCGCCGCGAAATGCGCCGACAAAAATCGTCGGTGCCTCGAAGGTACCGCCGGGCGGCACCCGGGTTCGATAGGGGCCTGGGCTCGGGTCGAGTCCCGCCTCGCCGCGTAACGAAGAACCGGCGCGCTCAAGCTTGATGCGGGTGCGACCGCTGAACTCGATGCCGATATACCAGCCGCGCCGATCTCCCGTGGACTCATCGACCAGCAAATAAGGAATCATTTCTCGAGGCCGGTTAGGTCTCGGGATTGCGTAGGTGCTGGACGTGCCCTGCCAAGTATCGCCGTCTGCCAACGTATCGAGATGCGTGCCCTCGGGGGAGGGGATATCGGCGCCCTTTTCGATCCAAAATCGTTGCAACGCCGCCTTGGCATCGACCGCCCAGTCGAAGCGTAAACTGGGTTGCAGCGGCAGCCATACCAGCTCGCTGCCTAAGTTTTGAATCGACAGACTGTGCTCGATTGGTCCTGAGTCCGCACGGGCGCGCCAGCGCCACATGGCCCTAAGGCGCGGCGAGTCCGCGACGTACACGATTTGAATATCCTTCGATTCGAAGCGGCTCGCGGCGCGATCCAGACGCCATAGCACCGGTAGCGCCGCGCCCTGAATCTCGACGCGCTCGGGCAGCGCATCTTCGCGCGTATTTTCCCAAGCCGCCGCACCGCGAAGCTTGAGTCTCAGAAGACGGGGCGCGTGTTCACCGGCTGCGACGACGATGGCGGTCTCGGCGGTGGTAATTTCTCCCTCTGGCTGCGCCGCAACTGCACTGGCCCAGCGCACCGCGCCGCACCCAATGAGCGTCGCCATCAGTGCAAAACGGGTTTTGGCAATCAGGACGGCAGAACCGTCTGGTACGCGCTGTAGCGTTCGCCGTCGATATCGAGGAATGGTTTCATTTTAACGGCGCCGACGCCCGCGCCGGCGTCGGTCGTGACTTGCCATTCATGCCGACCGTTGCGGTCGCGTTGCGCGTTCAGCAGGCTGTCGCGCCGCAGAGGCGCAACCGCCGCGTCGGCCTCGACAGTGCGCATCAGCACCAGCGGTCCGGCAAGCAAGGCGACTGTGTCTGGGTGCTCCGCATCGACGCTTTCCAAGCGTCGTGCGTCCGGCAATTCGAGTTCAATGCGGTCGGCCGACTGCCATTGGCGCCGAAGCGCCGCAAATTGTCCGCTTCGCGGCGTCGGCTCGCGCTTGCCGTTGATCAGCAAAGAGGCGTCCCGCGCCCAGGCAGGTATGCGCAGGTTTAGCGTAAATTGCTGCGGACTGGGCAGCCGCAGTGTCATGATCACGCCGCTTGCATAGGGATAGTCGGTCTCGATCGAGAGGCCGCAGAGCACGTTGTTTTGTGTCCAGTTGATTTGCGCCGGCACATAGAGATTGAGATAAATGCCCTGCGCATCGGTAAAGCAGGTGCTGATCGCATAATCGGCCGCAACCATCGGTAGCGTCCCGGAGCAACAGGGCCAACGATCCGGGTGGAACGCTTTTTTGGCTTGCCGGGTGTAATCGGAATAGTAGAAGGCATGACCATCCGGCTGGATCGGCATCGCGCCAAGGACGGTGTTGTAGAGCACGCGTTCCATGCTGTCGCCATAGCGCGAGTCGCGGGTGATGCGCAGCAGATAGCGGGTGAGTTTGAAATGGGCGTACGCGCCGCAGGGGGTCTCAAAACTTTTGCTCTGCGCCTCGAGGCTGGCGCCGAGCGCGCCGCTGCCGGGAATGACGAAGTGCTCATCCGGTCCCCAGCCTCCGGTGGCGAAGCTCTGTGCCGCGATCATCGAGAAACCCTGTTGCGCCGCCGCCAGGTACAGCGGATTGCCGAGCGAGAGATAGGCCTGTGCCGCCGAGCTCAAGGCATTGACATGGCTGTAGGCGTGCTTTCCGGGCAGCGCATTGTCGCCGCGCGCCAGTGCTGCGAAGAACTCGTCATAGAGAAATCGCTGCGCGAGTTGACGATGAACTCGTTCGCCGGTTCTGGCCCACGCCTGAAATTGATTTTCCGGCAGCGTGTAACTCTCATCCCAGGCGTGCTGACTGAAATCCTCGCCGGGTTGCGCATGCTCGTTGCGCGGCATGGCGTGCGGCGGTAAATAGGGTAGGGCGGCTCGCGTGGTTCGTGCGAGCGTTGCGCGGGCGGTTTCATCCAGGCCGAGCTTCTCCGCATCGAGTAAGCCGCCGACGAGCTTATCGTAGGTGTAGGCGGGGAAGCGATTGTGGCGATAGAAACTGCCGCGCGCATCCATCGTCGCCGCGTAGCCTCGCACCAGGCGCCGCACTTTGGCGCGCGTCGCCGCATCATCCGTGATCGCGTAATAGCGCGACAATGCGCTCATCCATTGTCCGAAGGTCGCGCCGGGCGCGAAGGCGTAGGTGTCGTACCAGCCGCCGAGTTCCTGGCCCGGTGCGGAAAGACCTGCGCGGACACGGAAGGGCCGTAGCAATGCGTCTTCGTCAAGCCCCAACACCAAGCGGTGATTCTCGCGCGCCTGCCGCTGCAGCGGGCCGTCGCTAAATCGCACCTGGCCATAGGCCAATTCCGAGAGCGCAGAGGGCGGGGCGTCCGCGGCTTCGCGCGCGGCAAATGCAGCTTGGCGCCAGCCGACCGCGGCGAGCGCGCCCAAGGCGAGAAGATCGCGTCTGCCGCGGTTGATGCTGTCCGCCATGCCCTTAAGTCCAACACCCGTTTTCCGCAGGATGCGACTAGCGAGACCTGGACGCAAGGCGCTTGATCGACACCGCAGCCGCTTCGGCATTTAATAGACAGTGACGCGCAAAAGGGGAGCTGGCGATGAAATGTCCGAGATTCAAACTCTTTTTTCTGCCGCTGCTCTTGACGGCGTCGGCGATCCCCGCGCTTGCCGCCGCTGACGACACCTTTAGTCTTAGCGCGAGCGCAGAGGATTTCGGCCGCTATTTTCCCAGCTACTTGGCGAACGGCTATTTCTCCACCATGACGGCGCCGCGCGGTACCGAGGGCAATCTCGCCTACATGGTCGCCTTCATGGACTACACCAAGGATGATGAGTCACGCCCCGCTGCCATTCCGGGTTGGAGCGAAATTGACTACTCGACCGGCGACTCCGCCGCCGGCCATTTCTGGATGAATCAGGTCCCCGTGAATGCTGCGCTGTTCAGGGATTACCGTCAGACGCTGAACATGAAAGAGGCGACGTTGACGACGAGTTACCGTTACGTCGATCACGCTCGCAGCACACAGGTCAAGGTCACGACCTTTGTCAGCCAGGCGTCAACGCATCTGGCCGCCACTCAAGTTTCACTGACGCCGGACTTCGACGGTACCGTGGAACTGTCGTTTGCCTTGAACCTCTGGGCGCCGCATCAGCCACGCCTGCCGCTCGCCCAGTTGAGCGGCGATCAAATGCAGGAAGCGGTCGCCGCCAACAATATGCAACTCGTGGCGATTCCGCCCGCGACTCCCGATCGCGCCGCCGTCTGGTATCACGGCGATACGCATGTGCTCGCCGCGGACGGCGACGTCAGGAACTTGACGCTGGCGCTGGATGGCCGCGCGGAACAGGGTCTGGCGATGGCCGAGGCGGCCGCCGTGCAGCTGCCGGACGGCATTGTCCCCAACGACATTGCACTCTACAAAAGTCAGTATCGACTCGCCTTGAATTTGAAGATCAAGCTGCAGAAAGACAGGACCTACACATTCACAAAATTCGTCGCGGCCTCGCGCGAAGGGTGGGGCGGCGACGCTCAGGCGGATGTCGCGCTCGCCAAAGCTGCGCGTAGGGATGGTTTCGATGCGCTCCTCGATCAGCATCGGGCGGCCTGGGAAAAGCTATGGCGGTCTGATATTACGATCGACGGCGATGCGCAGGCGCAGACGGTCGTGCACTCCGACCTTTACTATCTGCTCGCAACTTCAACGGCCGATACGCGCTGGCCCATGGGAGCCTGCGGACTGACACCTGGCTATACGGGCCACGCATTCTGGGACAGCGATACATGGATTTTTCCGGCGCTCTTGTTGCTGCACCCGGAGCGCGCCAAATCACTGGCGATGTTCCGCGCGCACACGCTGCCCGCCGCGCAGGCCCGCGCGAAAGAGAGAGGTCTTAAGGGTGCGATGTATCCCTGGGAAGCGGATCCGGAAAATGGCAGCGAACAGATCCCCTATTTTGCTCATGTGCTCAGCGAGCGTGAAATCCACGTCAATGCGGACGTAGCGATTGGACAGTGGCAGTATTGGCTCGCGACGCATGATCGCGAATGGCTGAAGCGCGACGGCTGGCCGGTGATTCGCAATGTCGCGGATTTCTGGGCGAGCCGCGCCTCGTGGAATGCGCAGCAGCGGCGTTATGAGATCGTGCACGTGACCTCCGTGGCGGAAAGCTACAACGATGTGCCGAACGACACGTTTACCAATGTGTCGGCGCAAAAGGTCCTGACGATCGCTGCGGCGGCCGCAGCTCTCGTCGGTGAACGGGCGGACCCGCATTGGGCTGAAGTCGCATCGAAGCTCTACATCCCGTTCTCGCAAGCAGAGCAACGGCATCTGGACTTCGATGCCAGCGTGCCGCGGGAGCCTTTGGAAGGGAGCACGCTGGGACTGCTGTCATACCCGTCGCTCGACCTGCAGATGAGCGACAAAATCCGTCGCAATGACTTTGACTACATCATGATTTCCGTGCGGCAAGGACATCACGAGCCGCATGGCATGAGCTTGGCGCCGGCTTCGATCGCCGCCGCCGCCGCGGGCGATACCGCCTCGGCGGTTGCCTGGCTGCAACGCAACTTCACCAGCGGCTTGATCAAGCCGCCTTTCAATGTGCGCACCGAGACCACGACCAACAACACCGGCTACTTTGTGACGGCTTCCGGCGGGTTTCTGCAGAATCTTCTGTACGGATTCAGCGGACTGCGGGTCGCGGAGAAGGGCTTCGTCGAGGCCTATGCACCGATCCTGCCGGCGGAGTGGAAATCAATGACCTTAAAGGACGTCACGATCCGTGGAGAACACTATGACTTCATCATCGACCGCGACGCGGCGGGACACATTAGGCTGACGCGCAGGCTTCCGGCACCGTGAGTTTGACCGTCGGGTCTGAAAGGCCTACTGGGGTGGGCAGCGTCGAGGCACTGCGTCTTCCGTGCCTCGACGCTGCCCACCCCAGTAAGCCATCCGGCCCGGTCAAATTCACAGTGCCGAGCTACTAGGACTGCATATTCCACCCGCCGCGATACTCGCGCGTCAGGTATTGATTCGCGTCGGCGAAATTCGTGACTTGACCCGTTTCGCCGTCGTACAAAATCTTTTTGCCCTGTCCGGCGCGCAGTGCGACGAGCCCCAGCAGCATGGTCTCGGTGAGCCGTGCTGCGTACTCAAACGGAGAGCTTGCGTTGGCTTGGCCGCGAATCGCCTTGGTCCAATTGAGTTCATGGCTCCACATGATTCGCGGCATGCTCTTGGGCACCCGCGCGGCCGCCTCGGCCAACCCTTGCGGATACAGCCGCGGATTCGTACCGTACGTATCGTGCAAGAGAATGCCTTTTTCGCCGATGAATATCACGCCGCCTTCGCTCTTGAGGGTGACCTCATCCGGCAGCACGTCGGGGCGGGG
>DATNKC010000411.1:0-5548 GCA_035603615.1 Steroidobacteraceae bacterium
CGTGCACACGATTCATTGGAATTTGGTGCAGTACCGGCTTGATATCGGCTATCGCGCGATCAAGCGCTAGGAGTTTTGCATGCCGCACGTTCGACCGAGCATCGCCGACAAGCGGCGCGCATTTCATCGCCTGCATCAAGAGGGCTGCTTCGTCCTTCCCAACCCGTGGGATGTGGGCAGCGCGCGCTACCTGCAAACTCTGGGTTTCAAGGCGCTCGCCACCACGAGTTCGGGATTCGCATGGTCGCATGGTCATCGCGATGGCGCGATGTCCCGGGATCGCGTATTGGATCATCTGACCGAGATGGTCGAGGCCACGGATTTGCCCATCAACGCTGATTTCGAGCATGGATTTGCGCCGGATGCCGCAGGTCTCGCCGAGAGTGTGCGCCTCGCCGTGGAAACCGGTGTCGCGGGACTGTCCATTGAAGACTCGACCGGCGATGCATCCAAACCTCTGTTCGATTTCGACGCGGCGATCGATCGAATGCGCGCGGCCCGCAAAGCGATCGACAAAGCCGGCAGCGACACGATGTTGATCGGCCGCGCCGAGTGTTTCCTGGTCGGGCAACCCGATATCGAGCAGACCATCGCCAGACTCAAAGGCTACGCGAACGCAGGAGCCGACTGTTTGTACGCGCCGGGAATTCGCACGACGGAACAAATCTCCGCCGTCGTGACAGCCGTCGCACCGAAACCCGTCAACCTGTTGATTGGCTTCAACGCGGACCTGAGCATGTCCGAAATCGCGGCATTGGGCGTGCGGCGCGTGAGCGTCGGCGGTGCGCTGGCGCGTGCGGCCTGGGGCGGCTTCATGCGCGCGGCGAAACTCATCATCGAGCAGGGTAAGTTCGACGGATTCGCCGATGCGGCCTCCGGAAATACCTTGAACACGGTATTCCGCGGAAGCTAGGCCTTGGGATCCCGTCGAGGCTCCTCGACGAACTCGATTATGTCGTGCGGCCGTGATGCGCCCGCTGCATCGCAATAGGGGGAGAAATGCAGTTTTCGCGAGGCCGCTCCGCCGCCATTGGCAGGCTCAGCTAGTGCGCGCCGCAATCTGCATCGCTACGGCGGCGATGGGCTTGAGTGCTTGCGGCGGCGGCTTGGGCGGCGCAAACAGTCCGCCTGCCGCTGCGCCGTCGCTGAGCGGACCTCCCATCACCAGCGAAGCGGATGCCGTCCTGCACCTGGACCAGCTGCGCGCAGCGGGATTTCGCGGCGGCGGCGTACGCGTGGGCGTCATCAGCACCGGCGTCGTCAACCTCGCTTCCTATCAAGTTGCGGGTGTGCTGCCCGCCGGGATTTACATCAGCCAGAACACCGCGGGCGCCCTCGATGAGGGGAGCTGGATGCTCGAACTCGTTCATCAACATGCGCCCGACGCCCTGCTCGGATTCTGCGACGGGGTCGATCTTGATTTCAATGGCTGCGTTCAGGATTTAGGAAACAACTTTCACGCCGATATCATCGTCGACGATATTTTATTCTCCGGCCAGTTCTATCCGGATGTCACCGCCGCGTCCATTGCCCAGTTGGAAACGGCGAACGATCGAATGGTATTCGTTCATCTTTCCGGCAACGAACAGAATGGGGGCTACTGGCAAGGCTCCTTTGTGCCCACGGCGGCGATCATCGCCGGCGCGCAGACGATGCTGCTCGACTTCGGGATCGCGAGCGGCGGTGCAAGCGATGCGTTCAATGCCATCACGCTGCCCGCCAACAATCGTTTAAGACTCATCCTGAATTGGAATGATCCGCCGCACGATCCGGCCAACCGTGCGCTGACCGCATACCTGCTGGACGCCAATTCGCAAGTGCTGACTCAGATGAGCAGTGAATCCGACCCGACGCTGCTCCTTGACTACACCAATGCGACGGGGGCCGCACAAGTGGTGCGGCTGGCCGTAGCTCTGGATTCAGGTTCGGCTCGAGGCCTGGTGGTGCAGGTCACGGAAGGGAGCGTGACTTGCAACATCGAATGCCAGCCACTGGCGCACGCCAGCTCCGGGCTCGCGGGCGGCTCGATCGGCGATATTGCGGACGCTCTGGTCGTGGGTGCCACCTTCGCGCTGTCGCCGCGCACGCTTGAGACGTGGTCAAACCATGGCCCGTTTCGCATTGATTTCCAGGCCGCCGCGGATGCGGCCGCGCCGGACGGTTTCGATTACACGCGCCTCGCCGCCCCGCTGCAGATTGCAAAACCCGATTTGGTTGCCCCGGACTGCGTCACCGTTCCTTTCAGCGATGGCAAGACGCTCACCAACAATCAGTTCTGCGGGACTTCCGCCGCCGTACCCTCGATCGCCGGCGCGGTGGCGCTGCTCGAAAGCGCGGGATTTAATCGTGCCCAGGTGCTCAAGGCGCTGCGCAGCACCGCCGTACCCTTGGGACCAGCCACCTGGGACGCCGGCTACGGGTTCGGACTGGCCGATGCCGCCGCCGCCCTGCGTTCGGGCGGCAATTAGACCTCGGCCGCTAGCGCCGAACCATCGTTCGCATCAGGTGTTCCAGCGCGGCTTCGGGATCGGAACATTGGCCCGTATGCACGGGCGAGGTTTGCACAATCGTGCTGCGCGGCGCGACCAGCCAATGAAAGCGCTCGCGCGCGGACAGCTTTCCGATGTCGCCCGCGGCTTCTCCGCCGGCGCAAATCGCGGGAATGCTCTGCAGCGCGCGTCTGACCAGGTCCAACTCCACGCGCGAGTCGATGGCGAGCAGCGCCTTTTCGTCCAACTCGATGCCGGCCAGCAAAATGCGCTCGACATCGCAAGAGAGAATGATCCCGGCATTCACGAACTCGCCGCGCTCGACGCGCGGCACGACACGAATGACCGCATAATCATAAGTGCGCAGCGCGTGCACGAAGGGCCTCCTTGAGGAAGATGTCCGATGTGGCCAGTCGCGTCATGAAATAATTCAGGTACGCACTCCGTTGTTGTGCCTTGCTCTCGAAGCCGGGGTCATCCGCGAGCCAGGCATCCGGGATCAGCTCGACGATGCCCGCGATTTTGTCGTTGACGATGCGCGCCCTCATCTCGGCATCCGCCTCCTCGAGGCTGCCGGCGTATTTCAACAATACATGATCCTTGATCAGAGAGAATGGCGTCAGCGCGTGCCGGTCGTGTTGATTCCAAGCGTGATGGAAATACAAGGCGGCGCCATGATCGATGAGCCAGAGCCGTCGATGCCACATCAGCATATTGACGTTGCGCGCCGTTCGATCGACGTTGCAGACGAATGCGTCGAACCACACGACGGCCGATGCCAGTTTTGCATCGGGCTGATACACCAATGGATCGAAGTTGACCGAGCCGGGCAGATAGTCCAAAGCAACATTCAACCCGCTGCTTGCGCCGATCAGGCTTTGAATTTCCGCGTCGGGCTCCGTGCGGGCGAGGTCCGGCGGAAGCGTGACGAAGACGATCTCAGGGACCGGCAGGCCCACCATCCGCCCGATTTCGCCTGCCAGCAATTCCGCAATCAATGCTTTTGGGCCCTGGCCCGCGCCGCGAAATTTGAGTACGTACAGGCCGTCGTCGTCGGCTTCGATGATGGCGGGCAATGAACCGCCCTCGCGCAATGGCGTGACGTAGCGGCTGGCGGTGACGGTTCTGATGCGGGGCGGTTGGTCCGTCACGGGCTCGCCGCCTCGACGCGCGCGCTCTGGGTGATCTTTGGATCGTTGCTCGAATGATGTGCGCGGAACAGACGGCCCTTCTCGGCCAACAACACAAATACGAGGCTGACAAGCCCGCAGCACAGGGCTCCCGCGGCCAGCGGCACGGTGGTGCCGTTGAACTGCTCGCCGATGAGAATTCCGACCAACGCGCCGCTAAATGTCGAGATGAAGCCTTGCAGCGATGCGGCGATCCCCGCGATCGCGCCCATCGGCTCCATCGCCATCGCGCCGAAATTAGATACCGACAGGCTGAAGGTCGCCATGGTCAACGATTGCAGCACCACGAAGGTCCAGATTTGCTCGAGGCCCAGAGCCGCGATGAGAACGTGAAACCCCGTGACGGCAATAAACAAAAGCAATGCGGTATGCGAGATCAGCCGCATGCCTAAGCGCTCTACGATGCGCGAATTCAAGTACGCGGCCATGCCCATGAAAATGGCGCACAACGCGAACATGCTGGGCATCAACTTGGGCCGGTGAAACACCTCGGAGAAAATCTGCGCCACCATGCCGACGTAGGCCATGATGGTTCCGAACATCACCATCATGGCGAGGGTGTAGAAAATCGACGCGCGGGTGCCGAGTACGAGCTTGGCGGCGTTCAGCACGTGCTTGCGCGTGAGGGTCATGCGGTATTCGGGATGCAGGGTTTCCGGCAGGCGCAAGAAACCCCACGCGGCCACCATCGCGGCAAAAACGGCGAACACTACGAAAATATAGCGCCACGGGGCGATAAATAAGATCAGTTGGCCCAAGCTCGGCGCGAGAATCGGCACCGTCAGGAACACCACGAAGGTCAGCGACATGACCCGCGCCATCTGCCGGCCGGAATATAGATCCCGCACCACCGAGCGCGTCACGGTGACGCAGGCGGCCGCCAGGCCATGCACGAATCGCCAAGCGAGCAGCGCCTGAAAGCTGCCGCTCAAACTGCACAGCAGCGCGGCAATGACGTACAGCATCAAGCCGCCGAGCAGGATCGGTCTGCGGCCGAATCGATCGGACAGCATGCCCCAGAACAATTGCCCGAGGCCCATTCCCGTCATATAAGCGGTAACGATCCATTGACCGTGATTCGCATCGCCGACGTTCAGCGCAGTGATGATCGTCGGGAATGCCGGCAGCATCGCGTCGATGGCAATGGCCTGAGTCGACATGGTCGCCGCCGCCAACACCACAAACTCGAGAAACCCAATCGAATGGGCGGTTCGCCTCTCAGCCATGAATATCGTTTAGCTCTTTGAAATGACGGGCGCGCCGGCCGGCGGCGGCGAGCCCGCCGGTGGCTTGCGCGCGATGCTGGTGGCCATGGTCACGATGGAGGCCAGATCAGTCAGATTCGCCGGCACCACCAGCGTTGTGCCCGCTTGCGCGAGCCTGCCGAACTGCTTCACGTACTCCTCGCCGATACGCAGCTGCATGGCTTCGATGCCGCCGCGATCGGACAAGGCGATGCCCACCTGACGCAAGCCTTCGGCCGTCGCCGTGGCCACCGCGAGAATCGCCTGGGCCTGGCCCTCGGCCTCATTGATTTGCTGCTGCTTGTTGGCCTCGGACTGCTTGATCACGCGCTGCTTGTCGCCTTCCGCGGCATTGATCTTCGCGTCCCGCTCGCCTTCCGAGGTCAAAATGACGGCGCGCTTTTCGCGCTCGGCGCGCATTTGCTTTTCCATCGCCGAGAGCACGTCCTTCGGCGGGGTGATGTTCTTGATTTCGTAGCGCAGGACCTTGACGCCCCAAGGGGAGGAGGCCTTGTCCAGTTCGCTCACCACATTGGTGTTGATCTGGCCTCGAGCCTCGAAGGTGCGGTCCAGCTCGATCTTGCCGATCTCGCTGCGCAGGGTGGTTTGCGCCAGCTGCGAAATC
>DATNKC010000412.1:0-2831 GCA_035603615.1 Steroidobacteraceae bacterium
TCAAGCCCAGGTCTTGGCAAGGTGTGCGCAGTTCACGCCAATACGGCTATGTGGCGCCGCAAGGGCCGCGCGCTGGATGGGCGAATGACGAAGAAGCCTTCATGTTTGCCTGGGACGATGGCGTGCAAAGCGAAGATTGCCTGCGCGTCAATGTTTGGACACCTGCTGTCGGTGACGCGAAAAAGCGCCCCGTCATGGTTTGGCTGCACGGCGGCGGTTATATAGCCGGTTCAGGTCAGGAACTGCGCTCGTACGATGGCGAGAACCTGGCTCGCCGCGGCGATCTGGTGGTCGTGTCCTTGAACCACCGATTGAACGCCTTCGGCTATCTGGACCTGTCGAAATTCGGCGATGCGTACGCGGCGTCCGGCAATGTCGGCATGCTCGACATCGTGGCCGCGCTCGAGTGGGTGCGCGACAACATCGAAGGTTTCGGCGGCGATCCGCAGATGGTGACTATCTTCGGCCAGTCCGGTGGGGGCGGAAAGGTGTCCACCCTCATGGCAATGCCGGCAGCCAAAGGGCTTTTCCACCGCGCGATCATCGAGAGCGGCTCCATTTTGCAGGGCATTCCACAGGATCACGCTCAACAGTTGGCCGATGCCATCGTCAATGAATTGGGACTGACTGCGGCGACGATTGCACAGATCCAGACGCTGTCTTATCAGCAAATTCTAACGGCCGCGGACAAGGTGTTGCGAGAACGGCGCCCCAAGGCTGTCGGCGGCATACCGAATTTTCGGCGTATTTCGGCGCAGCTGGGATTCGGGCCCGTGGTCGATGGCAAGATTCTTCCCAATCATCCATTCGATCCCGGTGCGCCGGCCATTTCAGCGGACATCCCAATGATCATCGGCACGACGCTGAACGAATTTGTGACCGCGCTTAATCATCCCGAATTTGAAGCGATGAGCGAGGCGGATCTGCAGACGCGCGTGCGCGAGATCTATGGCGACAAGGCGGCGAGTGTCGTCGGCGCTTTTCGTCAGCGTACACCGCGGGCAAAGCCGTTCGATATCTGGTCCCGCATTGCCGCCTCCGGCGTGCGCGGTAGCGCAATCGAGCAGGCGAAGTTAAAGGCGGCGCAGGGTAGGGCGCCGGCCTATCTGTATTGGTTTACCTGGCAGACTCCGATCTTAAGCGGACGCCCGCGCGCGTTTCATTGTGCCGAAATCGCGTTTGTATTCGACAACACGGATCGCTGCGAGACGATGACGGGCGGCGGCGCTGAGCCGCGCGCGCTAGCGGGGAAAATGTGCGACGCCTGGATCCAATTCGCAAAAACGGGGAACCCCAATCACCCGCAATTACCGCGCTGGCCGGCATTTTCCGCGCAGACGATTCCAACCATGATTTTCGACAATCCGCCCAGAGTCGAAATGAACCCGGATGGCGCCGAGCAAAAAAGCGTCGCCGATATCGGCTGACGCTTTCGCAGATCGCTTTCCGACCAACGCGTCTGCGCTACTCGTTGAATACGCGGCGTGCGGCACCAATCGCGCCATCGATATGGCCGATCGCCCGATTTCGCCACCCTTGGGCGTTGCCATTGTCCTCTTCGCTCGAGATGTCCGCGCGCGCCTTGTGCAGATACTGCAGTGCCTCGTGGATCCTGCCGGCATGGTCGGGTCGCTCATCGACCTGCGGATGATCGTTCAGGTTTTTGCCGTCGTTGTAAGCGGCTTGTTTGAGATCCCCGATGGCGGCGTCGATCTGACGCACAGCTGCCGCCTCGTCGGCGCTCTCAGCCCAATTACCGGGCCGGTGATCGATAAGCCAGCGCGCGGTACGCAAGTCCGACAGCGCATGCAGGTACGCGGGGTGGTGGGCGGGTCGCGGCGGCGGCGCGGCGGCCACGCAGCCGGCGAGCACTGCGCAAATGAGAATTCCGCTCAGAGCCAATTTCGATTTGAATGCATGCAGCATGGCGATACTCGTTTTAATGCTAGTTGTCGATGAGGAACCCTAACCGCGTTATGGTCAACCAGGCTGTGTGCCAGCTCACAAGTTCTTTGCGAAGAACGAGTGTGACGCCACATTTCGCGCGCCGCTGCCTCTGCGTGATCTCATGACTCCGTTACCAGGCTGTAGGAAACTACTGACAGCAAGAGCATGCCGATACGTGTATTGCGTTAAGCATCGCTCTGCACCAGAGTTTCGGGCGTGGCACAACTAAAAACACCCGTCACGGTTCGCCTAAATCCGGACCTACTCGCCGAGGTGCGGCAATCCGCCGCGAGGGATAATCGCTCGCTCACCAATTTCATCGAAACCGCGCTGCGCGAGCGCATCAACGGCGTTTCGTTCAGCCAGAGCCCATCTGGATCAGCACGGTTATTGAAGGACAATAAAAATCAATGAGCATCACGGCATCCATACCAGCCAGAGGGGCAGCTCAAGCGCTCGCAAAAGCGCGAACCGGTATCTTGGGACTCGATGAGGTCACTTTTGGCGGTCTGCCCGCCGGGCGGCCAACGCTCATCTGCGGCGGCCCGGGCTGCGGCAAAACCCTGCTGGCAACGACATTCTTGGTGAACGGCGCCGTCATGTTCAATGAGCCGGGCGTGTTCGTGAGCTTTGAGGAAACGAGCGACGACCTGATTAAAAACGTCGGCTCGCTGGGCTATGACTTGGGCGCGCTGATCGCGCAGAAGAAAATCGCCATCGACTTCGTGCGCGTGGAGCGCAGTGAAATCGAAGAAACAGGCGAATACGATCTTGAGGGTCTGTTCGTGCGGCTGGATTACGCGATCAAATCGGTCGGCGCCAAACGGGTTGTGCTGGATACCCTCGAAATGCTGTTTGCCGGCCTCGGGGATACGCAGATCCTG
>DATNKC010000413.1:0-2175 GCA_035603615.1 Steroidobacteraceae bacterium
TCGGCTGCGGATAGGCAGTCGAACGAGCCGTATGGAACGTGACGTTGCCTTCGACTTTCTGAACGATCTGATGAATGTGCCCATTGAGGACGGTGACCGAGCCGAAGCGGCGCAGATGACTCATGAGTTGGTCGGCGTCGCCGGTTCCCCAGCCCCAAGGCTCATACACGGTCCACAGCGGCATGTGCGCGAAGATCACGATGGGCGTGCTTGCCGATCTCCCCTTGAGATCGGAAGCAACCCAGGCAAGTTGTTCCGCCCCCAGATTGCCTAAGCCGCCTGGCTTGAACTGCAGCACGTTGATGAGGCCGACAAAGTGCACTCCCGCGTGATCGAAACTGTAGTAGCCCTTGTTGTCGGACGCCTTGCCAAATCGATTGAAGTACTCGGTGACGGTGGCATCAGTGGTGTCGTGCTCACCCGGGACGGTGTGCATCTCGCTGGTTTTCAGGCGCGAAAACAGCTGCTGAGCCGTGTCGAATTCCGCGGCCTTCGACAAATGCGTGATGTCGCCGGTGTGAATGATGAGCGCCGGTTGTTCCGGCATGGCGTTCACCAGTGCGATGGTTTCGCCAAACGTGCCATTCACGTCGGGGTTGGCATCCTTGTTGAATCCGACATGCGTGTCGCTGATCTGCACGAACAAGGGCCTGCCAAGTTTCGCCGCCGCAGTTTTGTTGTCTGCGGCCATGGCGAGATTGATGGGCGTGAATACGCCACCGGACAGCGCGAACAGGGTTCCTGCTCCGCCATACGCCATGCATTTCAGGGCATTGCGGCGCGACAACAGCGTTTGATCATCCGACATGGCTCTCTCCTTTATAATTGCAGCTCAGAAGAGAAGACTTCGCTACGTTGAGATCTATTCCACAAGGAGTGACCCATGGGGACAAAAATATCCGCGAGTCGCCTGCTCGCAATCTGCGGTTCTATTGCCCTGGCGGCCTGCGCCACCGACTCGGTCGTCATCACCGGTTCGCCGCGTCCGGCCATTTCACCGGCGGACGTCAGGATCTACTCGCACCCCCCGGCAGTGTTCGAGGAAATTGCAATTCTCAACAACTCGAAGAACAGCGCATTCACCACCGGCGGCCAGAAAACGGTGGACAAGGTGATCGAGGGCTTGAAAGAACAGGCGGCGAAGGTGGGCGCGAATGGCGTAATACTGGAGGGATTTTCCGACAGCCAAACCGGGTCGGTGGGGTCGGGCGCCAGTTCGAGTTCGGTCTCCAGTAACTCCGCGGTCGGCGTGGGCGTCGGCGGATCCTTGGGGATCTACAAAAAAACCGGCCATGGCGTCGCCATCTTCGTGCCGCCGGGATCCGCGCCCTAAAGCCGCTAGGGTTGTTCGCGCAGCAGGCGCACCAGGCCTAAAAGCTCGTCCCAGCCGGTATCGGACACGGCGCAATACTGGATATCGCCGTGTTGCCAGAACGCCAGGTGGTAGCCGCTGCGCGTCGTGTCGCTGGGTAAGCGCGTACCGTTCGCGGCCCAAGTGAACACATTGATGACATGCGCGCCGTGCTGGTATACGACCACCGCGGAGCGCTGATGGTCGATGTAATCGGCACGCCCGCCGATCAAGCGATAACCCTGCGCATCGAAGTCGGCGACCGTCGGCGACACATCGGCGTGGCCCGCAAACCACGGCTTGACCGTGTGCTTGTCCGTGGATACCACGTCGATCAAATGCGCCGGCATCAGCGAGCGCACATGGGCGCTCACGATCTCATTGCTGAGCGGACTTAAAGTAGGCAGTATGAAAAAAAACGCCAGGGCTGCGGCGAGCGCGGCGCCGCCGATGCCGCTGAAAGCTCCAATCCTGAACCCAGGTCCGCCAAATGCCCGCAATCGCCGCGCGGGCCGCAACTTGACCGGCGTTGCACTTCTAACGGCGGTGGTAGGATCAGTGGCGGCATCAGTTTCACCATCAAGCGCCTGCAGGATCTGCGCGCGCAGGGCCGGCGGCGCGGCGGTATAGCTGATACCGCTCCGCAAAACACTGCGCACCTTCTCCAGATCTTGCAGCAGTTCACGGCACGCAGCGCAATGCTCAACATGCCGCTCGATCTCAGCCGCCGAAACCGCATCGACTTCGCGGTCGAAATAGGCCTGCACCCGAAGCGATTCAGCGCACTGCACGCGGCTCTCCTTCCACTTCCTGCAGCCATTTGG
>DATNKC010000414.1:0-4699 GCA_035603615.1 Steroidobacteraceae bacterium
GACCAGGCAGCGCCGCTGGCATCGCCCGCCAGGGCCAGGCGCGGCAAGGTGCCCGATTCAGGATCCACGATGTCGATGTCGTAGCTGTGTCCATCGCGCGCGGTGCTGAAGAAGGCGACTTCGCGTCCGCGGTTGGACCAGACGGGCGCGCCGTTCAAGGATTTGCCGTCGGTCAACAATCTTGCGGCCGGTTCGCCCAGGCGTTGGTAATAGAGCTGCGCATTTTCATTGCCGCCGGAGTCCTTGAGGAACACATAGGCGCTATGCGCGGGGTCGGGCGAAAACGCGGCCTCGGTGATCGGCTCGTGCAGGAAGGTCAGTTGGCGGCGCGCGCCTCCCGGTTGTTCCACCAAATGCAGCTGCTCGACGTCGGCGAAGCGGGTCGCGATCAGCAGTTGACCCTGCGGCGACCAGCCGAGCGGTGCTGCCTGGCGCGCGTTCAGATAGCCCTCCAATATCTCGGCCAGCTCCGGCGCGGCCTGCGGAATGTTTTCGAAGGTCAAATTGCCGCGCTCGACACGCGTGACGGCAAAAGCCGGGGCATGGCTCAAAAGCGGCGCAGTGAGCAGCAGCAACAAATAGATACGGTTCATGTTCCTAGTTTCTCACACGTCGAGGATAATGCGGTCGATGGCGGGCTTCGAGCATTTGATCCAATCTTACGATGTCGGCGATCTTCTGGATGAGATCGCGAGCGCGGATCCGCCGGCCTATTTGCGCCGCTGTTTCGCCGAAGGCTCGTCCGCGCCGGTTTTGAGCTGGACCCGTGTACAGCAACTGGCCGTGTGTGCGATGGTTCTTGATGCCATCGTCAATGATCGGGACTATGAGTTTCTGGAGCGCGAGCTGATAGCGGATTGGCGAATTCACTATGCGAGGGCCTGCGTGAAAATGAAGGACACGGCATCGCAAGCCTTGCACCGAGTGCTCGAGCACGATCGACCCGGGGATCCGGAAGCCGCGGCCGAGCTCGAGACTCTCGCCAGTCGACTGGCTGGGGGTTGATTGAGCTTCTCTTTGGCACGCGTTCGGCAAATGCTCGTGGCGGGCGCCGTGTTGCTGCTGGCCGCCTGCGCCGCGTCCCAACCTAAGCCGGCTGCGGCGCCTGTGCCGGCACCCGCCCCTCTGGATGCGTCCTACGATTGGCATGTCCTTCTGGTCGCGCCTTTCGGCAGCGTATTGAAAGATGTGCCTTTGACACTGCACGAAGTGTTCTTGTTTCATGAGGCGGGCCGTGCGGCGCCGACCGGCGAGTTGGAGTGCTACGCCGTCGATGGAGCCCGCCCACGCTTTGTCGCTCGATCACCCTCTCCGTATCTGCTTTGCTTCAAGCAGGACCGCCTTACACGCATCGAGGCCACCGTGCAGCTGCCGGCGGGGGAAGCGGAACGAATTTTCGCCGATGCCTGCGGGCTGTGGCTGAAGAAGCCCTTGGCGACGACCGCGGAATGCGCGGGTTCCGACGGCGGCATTACATTCGCGGGCCATTTTGAAAACGAGCCGGATGAATCCGCGCAATTGACGATCCAGCTTGACGCCGTCGATTCCGCCGATTCCGCGCCGGACCGGGCACGTTGAATACTCAGACAGGCTCCTGAGCAATGCGCGCCGGTGAACGCGAGATGCTCGTCTCAGGTGCGAGAGAACTCGGAATCGAATTAGACCCGATCCGCGCCGAAACGCTGCTCAAGCTGGTGGATGAGCTCGAGCGGGGCAACGCGCAATTCAATTTGACCGCGATCCGCGATCGGCCCGGCATGCTGTGCAAACATGTGCTCGACAGCTTGACTTTGCAGCCGTACCTGCGCGGCGAGCGGCTGGCCGATGTCGGCACCGGCGCGGGGTTTCCGGGACTCGTCTTGGCTGTAGTCAATCCGGAACGCCGCTTCACGCTCATCGAGGCGACCGGCAAAAAGGCTCGATTCGTCGAACAGACGGCACAGCGGATTGGCTGCGCCAACGTGCTGGTGGTCAATTCCCGTGCGGAAAGCTATAGACCGTTCGAACTTTTCGATACAGTGGTCGCCCGGGCTCTATCGTCGCTGGCCGATTTCGTGGCCTATGCCGGCCATTTGTGTGCGCCCGGCGGCCGCTTGCTGGCGATGAAGGGTAAGCGGCCTGACGATGAGATATCCGCACTGCCGCGAACGTTTCGCGTGCTGGCGGTGCATCGCTTGAGCGTGCCGGGCCTCCCCGATGAGCGGCATCTCGTGGAGTTGATTCCTTCACAACGAAAGTCGAGCAAGACTTGAAACGAGCCCAGACTTGAAACGCGTCATCGCAGTGGCCAATCAAAAAGGCGGCGTGGGCAAGACCACGACCGCGGTCAATCTCGCCGCCTCCTTGACGGCGACCAAGCGCCGCGTACTGCTCATTGATTTGGATCCGCAGGGCAACGCCACCATGGGATGCGGCATCGACAAGCATGCGCAGGCCCGCACCAGCTGCGATGTCCTGTTGGGCGATTGCGGCGCCGTTGAGGCCTTGGTCGCCGTCGAGTACGGCGGCTTCATGCTGATGCCGGGCAATCAGGATCTGACGGCGGCCGAAGTCCGCTTGCTCACGATGGCTGTGGGGCGCGAGTTCAAATTGCGCAATGCGTTGGCGCCGGTGCGCGGCGACTTCGATGTGATTCTGGTCGATTGCCCGCCATCGTTGAACATGCTGACCTTGAATGCGCTGGTGGCCGCGGATTCCGTCATGGTGCCCATGCAGTGCGAGTACTACGCACTGGAAGGCTTGACCGCGTTGATGCAGACCGTCGAGCAGATCAAGGACAGCATCAATCCGCAATTGGAAATCGAAGGGTTGCTGCGCACCATGTTCGATCCGCGCAATAATTTAGCCAACGAAGTGTCCGCGCAGCTCACCGAGCATTTTGGCGAAAAAGTGTTCCGCACGGTCATCCCGCGAAACGTGCGTCTGGCAGAGGCGCCTAGTTTCGGCAAACCCGCGCTGTTTCACGACAAGGAATCGCGCGGCGCCCTGGCCTATCTGGCGCTGGCCGGCGAAATGATCCGCCGTGACGAGCTGCCGGGCGAGGAAATGATTCGCAGCGACGATCTGCCGGGCGCGCCCGTATAATCGCCCAATCGGTTCACTGGAAAATGCTATGTCCGGCAAAAAGCCGTCTTTAGGTCGAGGCCTGGCCGAGCTCTCCCCCCTGCTGGCACGGCGCGCCGGCATGCCCGAACCCGAGAAACCCGCGATTCTCGTCGGCGATCGTTTGGCGTCCCTGCCCGTCGATCTTTTGCAGCGGGGCAAGTATCAGCCCCGCGCCGACATGCGCCCCGAGTCCCTGGGCGAACTTGCCGATTCCATCAAGTCGCGCGGGCTGGTGCAGCCCATCCTGGTGCGTCCGCTGCCGCGGCCGAATCCGACCGAATCGCAGCGCTATGAAATCATCGCCGGAGAGCGGCGCTGGCGTGCAGCGCAGATGGCGGGACTTACCGAGATTCCTGCCGTCATCCGCGATGTCCCCGACGAGGACGCGGTCGCCATGGCGCTCATCGAAAACATCCAGCGCGAAGACTTAAATCCGCTGGAAGAGGCGCGCGCGCTGCTGCGTCTCATCGAAGAGTTCGGATTGACGCATCAAGCCGCGGCGGAGGCGGTGGGACGCTCGCGCGCCGCCGTCAGCAATTTGGTGCGGCTGATGGAATTGACCGACGAGGTCAAGGAGATGTTGGAGCACCGCCAAATCGAGATGGGTCACGCTCGCGCCCTGCTGGGGCTGGCAGCCCGCCGTCAGCAGATCGAAGTCGCGACTCTGGTCGCCAAGAAGTCCTTGTCGGTGCGCGACACGGAGGCTTTGGTGCGACGCATCATAAACCCCAAGGCGGCCGAATCCGCCAATCCCGCCGCCGCGGACGTTGACCCGGACATTCACCGCTTGGAGACTGAAATCGCCGAGAAACTGGGGGCCAAAGTCGCCTTTCAACATGCCGCCTCAGGCAAAGGCAAGCTGATCGTCAGTTACAACAGTTTGGACGAGTTGGAAGGCATCCTGGCCCACATCCAATAGGCGCAAAATAGCCCGCAAACGCCTTGATGCTCCAGGGCCGCGTCTCTATAATGCGCCGGCCATTTTTGGCACAACAGGCGAAGCGTTCGTGAGCTTCGCTCCACGGGATTTAACTTGGTCGCGATCGATTTAGCCCTAGCGCGGCGGCTGGCTCTCAGCGTCGTACTGGGCCAGGCGGCCGTCACCGTAGTCTGCGCTCTCGTGAGCTGGCTGATTGCGGGTCCCCATGCGGCGTTATCCGCTGCGATGGGCGGCGGCATCAGCACCGCTGCGAGTCTTGTCATGGCATTGCTAGGTTTTGGCGGCAAATCGGCTGCAGATGGGCAGCGGGCGATGCGCGCGTTCTTCATCGGCGAAAGCGCCAAGATCGCGATGGTCATCGTGCTGTTCGTGGTGGTGTTGAAGACGATGAGGGTGGTGCCGTTGGCGATGCTCGGCACTTATGTCGCAACGTTTTGCGTATTTTGGATTGCGCTGGCGAATATGTTGCCGCCTTTGGGCGGCAAAAATGTACCGCGCGGACACTGAAAAAACAGTTGATTTGAGGCGATCGAGACACACATAGAAATTGAAATGGCAGCAGAGCAACCCACTACCGCAAACGAATACATTCTTCATCACCTGACGTTCCTTTCCAACAAGGAACCCAAGGGAATAGTGGATTTTTCCGTCATC
>DATNKC010000415.1:0-3363 GCA_035603615.1 Steroidobacteraceae bacterium
GATGTGATCGAAGACGGCGTGACCGGGGCGTTGGACAACGACCTAGCCGCCGCCGCCGTGCGCGCCCTCAAGATCGATCCCAATGCGTGCCGCGCGCGGGCGCTCAAATCGGGGTGGGACATCTCGAGCCGCGAATTTGAAAACAACCTGGTTCCCTGCCGCTACCTGGCGGCGGGACAGTTCCGCGTCGCCTGGAACGTGCCGGAGCGTTCTGCGCGGACTGAACTTAGCCCCTAGCGCCTAGCCCTTAGGCCTTAGGCCTTAGGCCTTAGGCCTTAGGCCTTAGCCCTTAGCCCTTAGCCGAAATTGATCTTGGCTTCGAGATTGGTCCGCGAATCCGCGCTCGCCAGTGCCTCTTCGAGCTCGATTCGCCCCTCGCGCACCAGGTTGTAGAGCGCGCTGTCGAAACTCAGCATGCCGCGCTCCGTGCCGGTACGAATGGCTTCTTTCACGCCGATCACGTCGCCCTGCTTGATGAGTTCCGAAATGTGGGGCGTGTTCACCATGACTTCGCAGGCGGCAACCCGCGTTCCGGTCTTCGCAAACACCAGACGCTGCGAGAGGATGGCGCGCAGGTACTGCGACAGATCGAGGAAAATCTGATTGTGCTGATCGCGCGGGAACATGTTGATGATGCGATCCAGGGTTTCGGCGCAATTGTTGGCGTGCAGGGTCGCGATGCAAAGATGTCCCGTACCGGCCAGCGCAATGGCGGCCTCCATGGTTTCGCGGTCGCGAATTTCGCCGACCAGAATCACGTCGGGCGCGGCGCGTACCGCGCTGCGCAGGGCGCGCGCAAAACTCTTGGTATCCAAACCCACTTCGCGCTGATTGATGATGGATTTCTTATTGCTGTGCAAGAACTCGATCGGATCCTCGATGGTCAGGATGTGATCGGATGAGGTTTCGTTGCGGTAATTGAGCATCGCCGCCAGCGTGGTCGACTTGCCGGCGCCGGCGGCGCCGACCATCAGAATCAGCCCGCGCTTCAGCATCACCAGGTCTTTGTAAATGTCGGGCATACCCAAGTCTTCGAGCTTCGGCATTTCCGCGGTGATATAGCGCAGCACCATGGCTGGGTAGCCGCGCTGATAGAACACATTGACGCGAAAGCGCCCCAAGCCGATTTCGGATATCGCGAAATCGATTTCGAGCTCTTCGTTGAAGTGCTCGATCTGATCCTGCGTCATCAATCCCAGGGCCGCTTGACGCACCGTTTCGGGCGTCAATATCTGCTTATTGACGGGGAAAATCTTGCCTTCGATTTTGATCTTGACCGGCGCGTTGCAGGTGAAGAACAGGTCCGAAGCTTTTTTTTCCACCATCAGCTTGAACAGCGGCTTGGTGTTCATCACCTGTGGCGGAAGATCGGCAGGCACGCTCATGTTCTAGAACACCCGCCCTTGCACTAGAACACCTGTCCTTCTTCTTCCTCGACGATCTGCAGCGACTGGCCTTCCGCTTCCGGATTCTTCATCTCGCGCTTGCTCTCGAGCTTCACGCGCAGACGCAATTCGTTCTTCGAATCGGCATTTCGCAGCGCATCCTCGTAGGAAATCAATCCTGCTTCGTACAGATCGAACAACGCTTGATCGAAGGTCTTCATGCCGAGGCGATTGGAGCGCGACATCACGTCCTTGATCTTGGTGACCTCGCCCTTGAAGATCAAATCCGAAATCAACGGCGAGGCCAGCATGATTTCCATGGCCGCAATGCGCCCGGTGCCGGTTTCGCGCGGGATCAGGCGCTGTGAAATCAGCGCGCGAATATTCAGCGACAAGTCCATGAGCAGCTGCTCGCGCCGCTCCTCGGGAAAGAAATTGATGATGCGGTCGAGCGCCTGGTTGGAACTGTTGGCGTGCAAGGTCGCCAGCACCAAGTGGCCGGTCTCGGCGAATTGGACGCCGTATTCCATCGTCTCGCGATCGCGAATTTCGCCGATCAGAATCACATCCGGCGCCTGGCGCAGGGTGTTCTTGAGGGCCAGATGCCAGCTCTCGCAGTCGACGCCGACCTCGCGGTGCGTGACCACGCATCCCTTGTGCGCGTGCACGTATTCCACCGGGTCTTCAATGGTCACGATGTGGCCGCGGGTTTTCTCGTTGCGGTAGCCCACCATGGCGGCGAGCGAGGTGGACTTACCTGAACCGGTGCCGCCCACCAGAATCACAAAGCCGCGCTTGGAGAGCACGACCTCCTTGAGAACGGGCGGCAGCTCCAGCTCTTCCAGGGTGGGGATCTTGGCGTTGATGGTACGCAGCACGGCGCCGGTAAATCCCTGTTGAATGAAAGCGCTGACGCGAAAGCGCCCAATGCCGGGCGGCGCAATGGCGAAATTGCATTCTTTGGTGCCGTCGAATTCCTTGGTTTGCCGGTCATTCATGATGGCGCGGACCATCCCGGCACTCTGCTCAGGACTCAAGGAGCGATCCGACTGCGGCCGGATTTCGCCGTCCACCTTGATGGCGGGCGGAAAGCCGGCAGTGATGAACAGGTCCGAACCCTTTTTCTCGACCATGCGCCGCAGCAGATCTTGCATCAGACGTATGGCTTGTTCGCGTTCCATTTAAATACTGTCCTTGTTCTGCGCCTTGTACTTCGCTTCCTCGCGGCTGACAACCCCTTTGGTCACCAATTCCTGTAAGCACTGATCGAGGGTTTGCATGCCCTGACCCTGGCCGGTTTGGATAGCGGAATACATTTGGGCAATTTTGCCCTCGCGAATCAAGTTTCGGATGGCGGGCGTGCCGATCATGATTTCGTGCGCCGCAATACGGCCGCCGCCCACGCGCTTCATCAAGGTCTGCGAGATGACGGCCCGCAAGCTCTCGGACATCATGGCACGGACCATGTCTTTTTCCGCGGCCGGGAACACGTCGACGATACGGTCGATGGTCTTTGCCGCTGAACTCGTATGCAAGGTGCCGAAGACCAAGTGGCCGGTTTCCGCGGCGGTGAGGGCCAGGCGAATGGTCTCGAGGTCGCGCATTTCGCCCACCAGCACCACGTCCGGATCTTCGCGCAACGCCGAGCGCAGCGCCTCGCTGAAGCCCAGCGTGTCGCGATGCACCTCGCGCTGATTGACCAGGCAGCGTTTGCTTTCGTGCACGAACTCGATCGGATCTTCGATGGTGATAATGTGATCGGGGCGGTTATCGTTGCAGTGATTGACCATGCCGGCGAGCGTGGTCGACTTGCCGGAGCCGGTTGGGCCCGTGACCAGCACGAGACCGCGCGGCAGCATGCATAAATCTTTGAAAGACTTGGGCGCGTTCAACTCGTCCAAGGAGAGAATAGTGGATGGAATATTGCGAAATACCGCCCCGGCGCCGCGATTTTGATTGAACGCGTTGACGCGAAAGC
>DATNKC010000416.1:0-3588 GCA_035603615.1 Steroidobacteraceae bacterium
CACCGCGTCAGCGTCTTGTCCTAAGGCGGTCAAGGTGTCGGCGACATTCTGAAAGGCGGTCAGCACAGTGCTGCGGTATTGCTCCGCGGCTTGCTCGTAGGCGGCCTTGGCCGCGCGCTCCTGATGCAGCAGCGTACCGCCTTCGAATATCGGAGCGGTGAGCGAAGCGCCTATTCCCCAAAAGCCCGTACCCTCGGTGAAGAGTTGGCTCATCAGTGCGGCGGAGCTGCCGGCATTGGCAGTCAACACAATATTCGGCAGGCGATTGGCGATGGCAATTCCAATTTTGGCGCTCGCGTCGTGAAGGTTCGCCTCCGCCTGCAGCACGTCCGGGCGCTGCGCTACCAACGTTGAGGGCAGGCTCACCGGCAGATCCTGCGGCAGTTGCAGCGTCGCGAGATCAAAATTCTCCGCCGGCGCCTGGCTGGGAAAACGACCTGCCAGTACCGCCAGCTGGTCCCGCAACTGAGCCTCCTGCTTGATGAGCGGGGGCAGGGTGGCGGCAAACTGCGCGAGCTGCGCCTCCACCGCGGCCACATCCAGGCCGCCGGCATAGCCTTTGTCCAGCTGATATCTCAGGATCTTCAGCGTCTTGTCGGCACTGTCGATGAGCTCGTGGGTTGCATCGATTTGCATTTGCGTCGCGCCCGCCTGTATCGCGGCGACAACCACGTTGGAGGTCAGCGTCGTGTATGTCGCGATCATTTGAAAGCGAGCTTCTTGTGCCTGCGCCTCCAGCGACTCGACCGTGCGCCGGTTCAAGCCGAAGACATCGGGCACATAGGACACACTGACCTGGGGCGTGAACAGATTGTAAAGAAATGTGTTGGAGTTGAGCACGGGCGATATTTGCCCCGATTGCCTTTGGCGCGAGGCGTCAAAGTTGGCCGAGACGCTGGGATAGTAGGCGCCGCGCTGCGCCAGCATATTTTCTCTCGCCACCGTCAGCGCCGCCTGTGCAGCCTTGAGATCATGATTGCTGGAAAGGGAACGATCAATCAGCTCATTGAGTGGCGCGGAATGAAACAGCGTCCACCAGTCCGCCGCAATATCGGCGCCGCTTTTAAAACGCTGCGATTCGCCCGCCACGGTGTTCGAAGTACTTGTGGTCGAGGACAGCGGTGAGGGCACGTAATCGCTCACCTCAGGCGCAGCAGGTCTCTTGAAGTTTGGGCCGACCGCGCAGCCAGCAAGCAGCGCCAGAATTGAGGCCGCGGTGAAGGGCTTAACGCGCGATTTGCACTGTGCGTTGTGCGGGAATGCTGCTTTGGGCAATTAGGAATCTCGACGCGCGATAGTTTTAATGGGCTCTCGAACGTCCGCCGGTCCCTATCGGCACAGCGCCGGAATCCTCGATAGCCCGTAAATATACTATGGTTCGAGCGGAAACCTCGATGAGAGTTCGGTTTTTAATTGAGGCATTTGACCTTCTGCCGCCAATGCGCTGAAGTCCATGCCCACCGAATAGGGGGCTCCAGCCGCTGGAACCGCCGATAAGAATGACCGTGCGGGGGAATATGCGTTTTCAGACCTGGATCTTCTTTGTTTCGATCTGCTGCGCTCCCGCCGCGTTCGCTCAAGTCGTCGCAGAACAGCCGGCGAGCACCGATTCGGCCTCGGCCGCCGCCGCCCGCGTCGCCCGCGGTGCTGCCTTGTTCAAGGACCGATGTGCTTCCTGCCACGATCCTGCGATCGATCGAGCGCCCTCCAAAACCGCACTGGCGAGACGCTTTCCCGATGACATCGCCACGGCCCTGAAGAGCGGCAAAATGCAGCCGATGGCGGCGGACTTGAGCGACCAGGACATTCACGCGATCGCGACCTATCTGGGCGCGGATGGCATGACCGAACAGGCGGCCGATCCGCCGGCGTGCGCCTCCGCGGGGAAGTTCAGCATGTCCGGGCCCGGCTGGAACGGTTGGAGCATCGATGCACGCAATTCACGTGCCCAACCCAATCCCGGTTTATCCAGCGCCGATGTGCCGCGACTCAAGGTGAAATGGTCCATGACTTATACGGGCGGCCGCTATGGGCAGCCAACCATCGTGGGCGGGCGCCTGTTTCTCACGAGTTCCAGCGGCCGGGTCTATGCGCTGGATGCCAAGACCGGCTGCATGCATTGGCGCTTCGATGCGGATGCCGGTGTGCGGACCACGCCGGTCATTGGACAAATGAAGGGCGCATCTCCCAGCGGCTATGTGATGTTCTTCGGCGATTTCCAGCGCCAGGTCTATGCGCTCGATGCCGCCACCGGAAAATTACAGTGGAAAATGACCGTCGAGACGCATCCGCGCGGCGTGCTGACCGGCGCGCCGGTGCTGTACAAGGGATTGCTCTATGTGCCCATTTCGTCGTGGGAAGAGACCGCCGGCGGCGTCGGTTCTTATGGTTGCTGCACGGCCCGCGGCGGATTGGCTGCTCTCAATGCCAAGGATGGGAGGTTGGTATGGAAAACTTATGCGATCGAGCAAGAGCCGCAGCCGACTCTTAAGAATTCCGCGGGCACCCAAATGTATGGTCCCGCAGGCGCCGCTGTTTGGTCAGCGCCGACCATCGACGCCAAGCGGGCTGTGGTTTACATCGGCACCGGCGATACCTACACGGACGTGAAGGAGAACGGGTCCGACGCCATCATCGCACTCGATCTTGCGACCGGTAAGGTCAAATGGCGCAATCAAGTCACCGAGAATGACAGCTTCTTGATGGGCTGCAACCGCAGCGGCACGGTCAACTGCCCGACGGTGGTGGGGCCGGATCACGATTTCGGTGCATCACCGATTCTGTTCACGCTGCCCAATGGCAAGGACATCATCCTCGCGGGCCAGAAGTCCGGGGTCGCGTTCGGAATGGACCCAGATCACGAAGGCAAAACCGTGTGGCGCAACCAGGTCGGCAACGGTGGTGCGTTGGGCGGCATCGAATGGGGCATGGCAGCGGATGAAAAGCAGTTGTACGTCGCGGTGGCCGATCTAGGCATACCGCCGCCGCGAGGCAAGGCCGGTCTGTATGCGTTGGATCCGGCTTCCGGAGATCAGCATTGGTACACGCCCGCTCCCAAAGTTGGTTGCAGCTACAGCGGGCGATGCTTGACCGGCCAATCGGCCGCCCCCAGCGTGATCCCCGGCCTGGTGTTCTCCACCACCATTGATGGACATCTACGCGCCTACGCGGTGAAAGACGGCGCCATCGTCTGGGATTTCGACACCGCGGCGCAAAAATACCAAACCATCAACGGCGTCCGGGACCAAAGCGGCGGATCCCTCGATGTGGCCGGGCCGGTCGTGGCGGGCGGCATGCTGTACATCATTTCCGGATATGCCGGTGCGCTGGGCGGCGCGCCGAACAATGTACTCTTGGTTTTTTCAATCGATGCGAATTGACCAAGAAAATTCGGTTCCTACGACGCTGCTTTGGCAGGTTGAGGGATCACGGCAGGGTCGGTCAGGAATGCTCGCACCCGATCGAATTCGCGGCGCAGCAGCGCATTGCCCTGATCCAGCACACGCGCATCCATCGCCGTGCTGTCGATTTCCATGCGTTGGGCGAGCGACGTCAGAGCGTGCGCATGGATGTTGGCGCATGCGCCCC
>DATNKC010000417.1:0-16496 GCA_035603615.1 Steroidobacteraceae bacterium
TGGGAATGGCGGAATCTCGCCATGTCCGCGCCCGCCTGCAGATTCGCGCCAAGATCCAAAATATCGACCAACAGCTGCGCGTGCCCCTGCGCCTGCATGTCGCCGCCCATCAACGTTACGGTCATCAGCGGCTGATCGTTGTGCATCACGAAGCCCGCGGACAAGGTGTTGAACGGCCTCTTGTGAGGCTCGATGACATTGGGGCTCTTGGGATTGAGCGTAAACAACGCACCGCGATTGTGCAGAATGAAGCCGTATCCCGGCACCGTCACGCCGGAGCCGAAGCCGGAAAAGTTGCTGTTCACCCAGGACACCATGTTGCCTTCGGCATCCGCGGTTGACAGCACGATGGTGTCGCCCGGCATGGGAAAATTTCCCGGGGCCTTCGGCGTCGAAGCATGCTGCGGATCCACTTTTCCGCACAGCGAAGCGGCGTAGCTCTCCGACAGCAATTTGCCGAGCGGTACGGCCGAAAAATTCGGATCCGCGTTGTATTGATACAGGTCGGCGTAAGCGAGCTTCTTCGCCTCGATCAGCAAATGCCAGTACTCTGGGTCCTTGGGACCCAGTGAAGCCAAGCTCTGCCCCGTGGTCCACTGCGGCACGCACGCACCGAGAATGTTCAGAATCTCATTCGTTGCCCAGGCTTGCGCCGGCGGCGGCAATTCGAGGATGTCGTAACCATGATAGTTGGTGCGGGCGGGCTCGACCCATTCGCCCTTGTAGTTGGCGAGATCTTCGAGCGTCATCGATCCGCCGAGTGCCCGCGATTTCGCCACGATGGCTTGCGCAATCTCTCCCTTGTAGAACGCCTCTGCTCCCTTCGTCTGCAGGAGTCGCAGCGTTCGCGCAAGATCCGGATTTCTGAACATTTGTCCGGCCACCGGCTGGACGCCGTTCACATACCAAGTCTTGACCGAATCGGGATCCAGCGATGTGCAGCACCCCTGCAAGGGCAGCGCATTGGGCAGGCGCCAGTCATGCGCGATGCGCTCGGATATCGGAAATCCGCCTTGCGCATACTCGGCTGCCGGCTCGAGCACCTCTTTGAAGGTGAGTTTGCCGAAACGCTTGAGCACCGCCTGCCAGCCCCACGCAGCTCCGGGCACCGTCACGGGCAAAATTCCACCGGCGGGCATGCCCGAACCCGGGCCCCAGTTTTTGGGATTCCAGGTGTAACCCAATTTATTGAATCGCTCAACGGTCGCGCCGGTGGGCGCCATTCCGCTGGCGTTCAGCACATAGACCTTGTGTTCCTTGGCGATGTAGACGATGGCGAATAGATCTCCGCCCATTCCCACCATCATGGGTTCCGTCACGTTGAGCATCGCGGCCGTCGCCACGGCCGCGTCGATGGCGTTGCCGCCATGCTGTAAAATCTGCAATCCCGTTTGGGCAGCCAGTGGTTGACTGGCCACCACCATTCCATGTTGCGCCATCACTTCGGAGCGGCTCTGCGCAGGCCAGCCCTCGGATCGAACGCCGCGAACCGCGCTACAAAAGGCGGGCTGCGGCGTGGATTCGCAGCTCTGCATCTTCGGCGCCTGAGCGAATGCAGGCCCGCAGAGCAGACTGAACAGCAAAGCAACTAACGTGGATTTTTGCATGACCGGCGTGGCTCGTTGCGCGAATGTTTGAAGGGTGGCCGATATTGCCACTTTCCCGCGGCGGTTTCACGCACGCGCTAAACTGCCGCGCGAATTCAAACCTCATCGTGTTAAATAACTTGCTGCGCAATCAGTGGAGGCGCTCACCGTTGATTTGGCTATTACACTTAAAGACGCTGCTGAAAGAGTTGATCCTGCCGCCCGCGAGCCCGCTGTTGCTCGCGCTGCTGGGACTCGTGCTGCTCAAAGCACGGCCGCGGTTTGCACGGATATGCCTGATGGTAGGCTTGGCGTCGCTGTGGCTGTTGTCGACTCCGATCGTGGCAGATGCTTTGACGCGTCTCGCAGAACAATATCCACCGGTGGATCTTCACCAGGCGGCCAACGCACAGGCCATAGTAATTCTCGGCGGCGGCGGCCAGCGCGCCCTGGCTCCCGAGTACCAAGGACCCGCCGCCGAACCTCTCATGCTCGAAAGGCTGAGCTACGGCGCGTACCTCGCCAAGGAAACCGGGCTGCCGGTTCTCGTCACCGGGTTTTCGCTCGAGGCCCGCGCGATGCACGATACGCTGCAGCGAAACTTTGGGATCGAGACGCGGTGGATCGACTCCGAAGCCTACGACACGTTTCAGAACGCGCGAAACTCCGCGCGCATACTCACGGCGGCAGGCGTGCACCGCATTATCCTGGTCACTCACGCGACCCACATGAGGCGTTCCGTTCGAGAGTTCACTGATGCCGGCTTCGATGTCGTCCCGGCGCCCGCGGGAATGCTCGCGGTGCGCGATTTCGGCGTGCTGCAATATTTTCCCAATCCGGACGCGCTGGTCCGATCTCATACAGCAATCTATGAATTGACCGGCGAGTCGGTTCGCATGCTGCTTTCCGCCAGCCATTTGCGTCGGCACTGAGCGGGGCGCGGGCCGGAAATTCACGTGTCGGTCCAACACCCGCCCGTAATCGGCCTGTGATATCGACCGGCTCAAGCAATCGTCAGGGAGGGTGAGCAGACTCAAGGCCCTGTGTCCTTCGGGCCTTGAGTCTGCTGACCCTCCCTGGCGCGCTCTACATCAGCCGGTCGAAATCACAGGCCCGACGTCCTACCGGTAGCGCCCCATCAATTTGTCCAGCGCCGCACTCCCCGGTGACAGCTTTTCGAACGGGATGCTGTTGAGCGGCACCTTCGCCGTACGATTCAAGTTGTGAAATTCGGTGTTGTCCGCCTCATTGATGTGGATGAGCCCGGTCACGTATTCATTTTGCTTGAGTTTGTTCTCGATATAGTTGTACGCGGCGGTACGGTCGGTCGGATCATAAGTCGGGTCGAGCTTGCGCAGCACGACGCGGCTGCCGTCATGCAAACTGACGGGAATGGCCTCGCCGGCGGGATAGTCCACCGCAATTTCTTCAGCCCGCGGGACGAAGTCGGCTTCGACCGCCGCGTGATAGTGCTCGCGGGTAAAGCCGTAGCTTTTGGTCGAGCCCTCGTGATCGTTGAAGGTGACGCACGGCGAGAGCACATCGATCAGGGCAAAGCCGTTGTGGCGCATGCCGGCTTGGATCAGCGGCACGAGCTGCGCCTTGTCGCCCGAGAAGCTGCGCGCGACGAAGGTCGCGCCCAACGACAACGCCAGCAACACCGGGTCGATGGGCGGCGAGGCGTTGGTCTCGCCGCGTTTCGCTTTGCTGCCGATATCCGCGGATGCCGAAAACTGCCCCTTGGTGAGGCCGTAGACCCCGTTGTTCTCGATGAGATACAGCATGTTGACGTTGCGGCGAATGACATGCACCAGTTGGCCGATGCCAATGGAGAGCGAATCGCCGTCGCCCGACACGCCGACATAGGTGAGGCCGCGATTGGCGGCGTTCGCGCCGCTGGCGATCGACGGCATGCGGCCATGCACGGAGTTGAAGCCATGCGAGCCGCTGACAAAATAAGCCGTGGTCTTCGATGAACAACCGATGCCGGACAGTTTGACCAGCTGTTCCGGCTGCAGGGACAGCCCCCAACATGCCTCGACCAGGGCCGCGGTGACGGAATCGTGGCCGCAGCCGGCGCACAGGGTGGACATGCTGCCTTCGTATTGGCGGCGTGTCAGCCCCAATTCATTCGTGGGCAGCGAGGGGTGGGCGACTTTCGGTTTGTTGATGTATGACATAGGGAACTCGTGTTAGCGCGGCACCGCACTCAATCGCGGCGCCTCCGCCAGCTTGGCGCGGATCTCATCGACGATGGGCTGCGCTGAAATGGGCAGCCCGCTATAACTCAAAATGGAGAATAACTTGGCCTTCTCCACCGCGGTCTCCAGGACCAGCAAGGATCGGAGCTGCGCATCGCGGTTTTGTTCCACCACGAAGATGGTCGCGTGCGATTTCAAGAACGCCTCCACCTCGCTGTTGAAGGGAAATGATTTCACGCGCAGATAATCCACTTCGATTTTCTGATGCGTGAGGACATCGAGCGCTTCGCGAATCGCGCCATCGCAACTACCGATGCTCACGATGCCGACGGCGCTGTTGCCCTTGCCGATCAACGCCGGCTTCGGCGTGTACTTGGAGGCGTTGCCGAATTTGCGCTTCAGACGGTCGAGCACGACTTGGTATTCAGCGGAATCCTCGGTGTACCCGCCGTATTGGTTGTGGCCCGAGCCGCGCGTGAAGTAGGCCCCTTTGGGAGATGTCCCGGGCAACGTGCGGTACGGAATCGCATCATCATCGCGATCCAGATATCGATAGAATTTTTCCAGGCCCTCGATTTCTTGCTTCGACAGCACCTTGCCGCGGTCCGGCTTGTACGCGTCGTCCCATTTCAAGTCCGGGCACATCCAATCGTTCATGCCGATGTCCAGATCGGACAGCACGAAAACCGGGGTCTGCAGGCGTTCGGCAATATCGAAGGCCTGCACCGCCATGTAGAAACATTCCTCGGGATTTGCCGGAAACAGCAGCACATGCCGGGTATCGCCGTGCGAGGCGTAAGCGCACAGCAAGACATCCCCTTGTTGCGTGCGCGTCGGCATGCCGGTGGAAGGCCCGACCCGTTGCACGTCGAAAATCACGCACGGCACCTCGGCGTAGTACGCCAGGCCGATGAACTCATTCATCAGCGAGATTCCCGGCCCGCTGGTGGGTGTAAACGCCCGCGCACCATTCCACGAGGCGCCCAGCACCATGCCCACCGACGCCAATTCGTCTTCCGCCTGCAGGACCGCGAAATTTCTCTCGCCGGTCGCTGCATCGACGCGGTAGCGCTCGCAAAACCCCTTGAACGCATCCATCAACGAGGTCGAGGGGGTGATGGGGTACCAGGCGCCGACCGTTGCGCCCGCAAAGACGCAGCCGAGGCCGGCGGCCGTATTGCCGTCGATCATGATGTGGCCGGCGGTCTTCTGCATGTGCTCGACGCGCAGCGGCAGCGGTGAACTCAGATTCTCCTTGACGTAGTCATACCCCAGGCGCAGCGCCTTGGTGTTCGAGTCGAGCAGCTTCGGCTTCTTGCCGTAGCTCTCGCTCAGCAACCCGCTGATCACATCGAGGTCGACGTCGAGCAGCGCGGCCAGCACGCCCGCATAGGCGATGTTCTTCAAGAGAATGCGGTTGCGCACGCCGTCAAAATTCTCATTCACCAGCTTGGCGAGCGGCACCGCAATGACGGTGATGTCACCGCGCTGCAAAAGCGCGCTGCGCGGCCAAGTCGAGTCATAAATCAAATATCCGCCGGAACGCAGCTCGCGAATGTCCTTGGAGTAGGTTTCGGCGTTCATTGCGACCATGATGTCGACGTGGCTGGCGCGCGCCGCATAGCCATCGCGGGTCACCCGGATTTCATACCACGTCGGCAATCCTTGAATATTCGAGGGAAAATAATTCTTGCCGGTAACCGGCACCCCCATGCGGAAGATCGCCTTCATGATCAGCGAATTGGCGCTGGCGGATCCCGTGCCGTTGACGTTGGCGAACTTCACCACGAAATCGTTTACGCGGTTGGCCTCGGCAATCAGGCTGGGCATGCGCGAACCTCCTCATCGATCGCGAGCGGAATTCGAATGGTCGACTTCTGCATGTCCCATGCGGCCGTCGGACAGCGCTCCGCGCACAGTCCGCAATGCACGCAAACATCTTCGTCCTTGACCATGACTCGCGCGGTTTGCGGCAACGCCGCCGAGACGTACAACGCCTGGGTCGGATTCGTGGCAGGCGCCGTCAGGCGGGCGCGCAATTCGGACTCCGCGCCGTTCGGCGCGATGGTGAGGCAATCCACCGGACAAATGTCGATGCAGGCATCGCACTCGATGCACAGCTTCGCGGTGAACACGGTCTGCACGTCGCAATTCAAGCAGCGTTGCACCTCGAGCGCGGCCTCTTCGGCGGTGAATCCCAGCTCGACCTCGATGTTGATTTTCTTGAAGCGCTCGACCAATCCCACATGCGGCATGAGGCGGCGCTCGACGCCGTTATATTCGTTCTTGTAAGCCCATTCGTGCATGCCCATCTTGCGGCTGGACAAGGTCACGCCCCGCGGCAGACGCTCCTCGATGGATTCGTCGTGGCAAAATTTATGGATTGAAATTGCGGCCTGGTGGCCGTGTTCGACCGACCAAATGATGTTCTTCGGACCAAAGGCCGCATCGCCGCCGAAGAAAACTTCCGGCCGGGTCGATTGAAATGTTCGCGCATCGACCTTGGGAACATGCCATTTGTCGAGTTCGATGCCGATGCCCTTCTCGATCCAGGGAAAGGCGTTTTCCTGGCCGATGGCAAGAATGACGTCATCGCAGGGAAAGAACACGTCGCCGAGCGACCGGGTGGCAGTGATGTCGCCGTTCGCGATGTCGTATTCCAATTTCTCGAACATCATGCCGGTCAGCTTGCCGCCCTCGACGACGAACGCCTTCGGCGCGTGGTTGATGACGATTTCGACTTTCTCCGCCTCGGCGTCTTCGAGCTCCCACTCGGAAGCCTTGAAGAATTGACGCGGCTTGCGCGCCATGACTTTGACGTTTTTTGCGCCGAGCCGCAGCGAACTGCGGCAGCAATCCATGGCGGTATTGCCGACGCCGATGATCAACACTTTCTCGCCCACCTTGTCGATGTGGCCGAACGCGATGGACTCGAGCCAGGTAATGCCGATGTGGATGCGGTCGGTGTCGTGCCGGCCGGGCAGCTCGAGCTCCTTGCCTTTGGGCGCGCCAGAACCCACGAATACGGCGTCGAACTCTTCAGCGTCCAACAACTGCTTCATGCTCTTGATGGGCGAATTCAGGCGCAGGTCCGCGCCCATGTCGACGATGTAGCCGATTTCTTCATCGAGCACATTCGCCGGAAGCCTGAATGCCGGAATATTGGTGCGCATCAGTCCGCCGGGCACGGCGTACTGTTCGAAGATGGTGATGTCATAGCCCAAGGGCAACAAGTCATTGGCCACGGTGAGCGAAGCCGGACCCGCGCCGATGCAGGCGATTCGCTTACCGTTTTTTTCCCGCGGTGCTTTGGGCAGCAGCGCGGTGATGTCGTCGCGATTGTCGGACGCGACGCGCTTCAATCTGCAGATGGCGACCGGCTTCTCTTCGATGCGGCCGCGGCGGCAGGCAGGTTCGCAAGGTCGGTCGCAAACGCGCCCCAAGATTCCTGGGAACACGTTCGATTCGCGGTTCACCATGTAGGCTTGCGTGAACTCGCCTTGAGCAATCAGACGGATGTACTCGGGAACGTCGGTGTGCGCCGGACACGCCCACTGGCAATCTACAACCCGATGAAAGTAATCAGGCTTGGAAGTATCGGTCGGCTCCATGTTTCCTCTTAATTCTATCCCCAAAAGCCAATACAGAAGTATAACGGTCAGGTCGCGCTTACACTGCGCGCGGCTGCCGTTTTTTGATAAGCTATTGAAATCAATCAATTTTTCAAAGAGTCCGCACCATGAAACCGCAGCCTGATTCGCCCTCCCGCGGCGGATTCAAGTTGCTGCGCATTCTCATTCTGCTGCTGGTGTTGCTGATCGTGGCGATGACCACGTGGCAGGACCGCTATCGCAGCACGCGGTGGCGGGTGCCGTTGTACGTCGCCATCTACCCCATCGCGGCCGACGAGAGTCCAGTCACCTTAAGTTATGTGGCGGCGCTCGAGGCCGATCGCTTCAAGCCGGTCGATCGATTTTTCATGCGCGAAGCAGAGCGCTACGAGCTGAATGCGCGCGAGCCCGTAAGGACGCGGCTCAGAAGCGAATTGCACGATCGGCCGCCGCAGCGCGCGCCGAATGACGGCATGCTGGCAACGGCCTGGTGGAGCCTGAAGCTTAGGTTCTGGGCGTGGCGGGCGAGCGGCCACGTGAATGAACCGGAGGACATCCGGATGTTCGTGCTGTATCACGATCCTGCGCTGACGCCCCAAGTACCCCATTCACTGGGGTTGACCAAAGGGCTCATCGGCGTGGTCTATGCCTTCGCAGCGCCTGAAATGGACGGCGAAAATGACGTGGTGATTGCGCACGAATTGCTGCACACCGTCGGTGCCAGCGATAAATACCTGCCCGGCACCGATGCGCCCCGATTTCCCGACGGCTACGGCGATCCCAACCAAGTGCCGCTCTATCCGCAGCGCTACGCGGAGATCATGGCCGGGCGCAGAATGCTGAGCGCCGACCGCTGGCAACAGGCAGCAAGTCTTGACGAGGTGCTCGTGGGCACCGCCACCGCGCTCGAAATCCGCTGGCGTTAGCGGCGAGCGCGTTCAACCCAAGGCGGCGATCACCGGGCCGTGCATGGCTCCGTTGGTGGCCAGCACCGTCGTCGATTTGAGCGTGATGGGCGCGCCGTTCAATTCGGTGAACCGGCCTCCCGCTTCGTTCACGATGGCCACGCACGCCGCAATATCGAGAATGTTGATGTCGGATTCAATCACCGCGTCGATCTTCCCCGACGCCAACAGATGGTAGTGCAGAAAGTCGCCGTAGCCGCGAATGCGGCTCAAGCCGGCGATCATCGCGCCATAGCGCGTCCACTGCGGGCCGGTGGCGAGACTTTTCATATTGCCGCAGGATAGATGCGCCGACTCAAGGGTGGAGACGTTGCTGACCGAGATCGGCTTATCGTTGAGGAATGCGCCGCGGCCGCGCTGCGCATAGGCCACTTCGCCGTAGATCGGTGCACTCGAGACGCCCAACACAATTTCACCTTTGTGCATGAGGGCGATTTGCGTGGACCACATGGGGTACTCGCGCACAAAGGCCTTGGTGCCGTCGATGGGATCCACTATCCACAGGTATTCCGCATCCTGGCGATGCAATCCGGTTTCCTCGCCGTAAAAGCCGTGCGTGGGAAAGCGCGCCTCGATGATTTCGCGAATCGCCAATTCGCAGCGTACATCGGCTTCGGTCACCGGGGATTTGTCGGCCTTGATGCGGATTTCAATATTGCGCTGATACAATGAGCGCGCAATGAGCGCGGCCTTTTCGGCGGCGTCCAGCGCCGCCTGCAGTTCGGGGGAATGAGTCATGGAGCGCTATTGAATCATGGGCAACCGTCTTAGCAAAATTTATACCCGCACCGGCGATGACGGCAGCACCGGCCTCGGCGATGGCTCGCGCGTGGCCAAAGAGAACTTGCGCGTCGAGGCCTACGGCACGGTCGATGAAACCAATTCCGCGTTGGGTGTTGTCCTTGGGAATGCCGTGCTGCCCACCGAAATCCGCCGCGCCTTGACCGAGATTCAGCACGATCTATTCGATCTTGGCGGAGAGTTATGCATTCCCGGCCATATCATGATCAAGCCGGCGCATGTCGATCGGCTCGAGTCGGTGTTGGATGCGCTCAACGAAAACCTGCCGCCGCTCAAGGAATTCATTCTGCCCGGCGGCGGTCCCGCGGCGGCCGCCTGCCATCTGGCGCGCGCCATTTGCCGGCGCGCGGAGCGTCGCTGTTGGTCTCTGGCGCGTGTGGAAAGCGTCTCCGCGGACGCGCTCAAATATTTGAATCGGCTATCGGACCTGTTGTTCGTCATGGCTCGCGTGCTGGCGCGCGCTGCCGATGGCGAAGTGGTTTGGCGCCGCAGCGCGCTGCCCTAAACGCCATCGCCTCGACCGGCGCTCGCTTCGGCCAACATTCACCTCAGCCGACATTCGCGGCCGGCAGGTGCGAATGCAGCCATTCGGCGTGCCAACGTTCCAAATCCTCGAGCGCCAGGGGCCGGCAGAACAGGAACCCCTGAACCTGATTGGCGTGCCGCGACTTCAAGTAATGCCATTGCTCTTCGGTTTCCACGCCCTCCGCAACGGTATCCAATCCCAGGCTCTTGGCCATCGCGATGATGGCGTCGACCAGCGGCGCATTTCCCCCGCTCTTCGAGACGATGTCGCGCACGAACACGCGATCGATCTTCAGCGTATCGATCGGAAAGTGCCTCAGGTACGACAAAGAACTGTAGCCGGTGCCGAAGTCATCCAAGGCGGTCGCGACGCCCAATTCCTTCAGCGCTTTGACCGCCTTGCTGACCACGGCGGAATATTCAATGAGCGCGCCTTCTGTAAATTCCAGCTCGATCATGCGCGGCTCGATCCCGGCAGCATGGATGGCGCGCGACACGCGCTCGGGCAGGCTGCCATCGCGAAACTGCACACCGGAGACGTTCACGGCGACCTGCCAGCGGCAATCACCGCCATCGCGCCACCGGCGCGCCTGGGCGCAGGCCTCGCGCAGCACCCAATCGCCGATCTCGACGATCAAGCCGCTCTGTTCCGCCAGCGGAATGAACTCGTCGGGCGAGACGAAACCGCGCTGCGGATGCCACCAGCGCAGCAACGCTTCGACGGCTTCCACACGCATGCCCTCGACGGCCAAACGGGGCTGGTAATGCAGCGTGAACTCGCCGCGCTCCAGCGCCTTGCGCAAATCGGCCTCCATGGACAGGTGCTTGGCGGCGCGCGCGCTGATTGATTTCTTGAAAAATTCCAACCGGCCGTGGCCGGCCTTCTTGCCGTGATGCATCGCGGCGTCGGCATTCTTGATCAATGCTTCGGCGCTCGGTGCATCGCCCGGATACAGGCTGACGCCGATCGTCGCCGACAGCGGTATCTCCTGCTGCGCGAACACAAATGGCCGCGCCAAGGCAAGCTGCACACGCTGCGCCACGACCTGCACGCTGTCGGTGGTCGCGATCCCGGGCAACGCGAGCGCGAATTCGTCGCCGCCGGTGCGCGCCACCCAATCGTTGATGTCGTTCAGCGAACCGTCGTTCTGCAGGGTGCGCTCGGTATCCCGCAAGCACAGCTGCAGGCGATGGGCGATCTCCTTCAGCAGGCTATCCCCGACCGCCTGACCTTGGGTATCGTTGATGCGCGAGAAGTTGTCGACATCGATCATCAACACGGCGATGCCGCGTTGCCGTGGATTGGCCCACTCCACCTGCTGTTCCAGAATCTGCAGCAAACGCTGCCGGTTGGGCAATCCCGTCAGCGGATCGTAGTAAGCCAGATAGCGTACCCGCGCTTCGCTCTCCCGCAATTGGTCCTGGGTCTCTTTGGCGCGCACCAGGAACTTGACGCGCTCCGCCAGCAACATCGGATTGATTCCCTTCGAAGTGAAGTCCGTGGCGCCGGCGTTGTAGGCGCGTTGCACCGACTGCATATCGTCCAAGCTGGTCTGCATCAAAATCGGTACGTGGCGCGAATTTGGGCTCGCCCGCAACTCACGGCAGACATCGAAGCCGCTCATGCCGGGCATGACCACATCCAGAACCACGCAGTCGGCCGGGTGGAGCTGAAACTCGGCAATCGCACTCCTGCCATCGGCGGCCGTGTTCACCCGGAAGCCTGCCACCTCCAGCGCGCTGCCCACGAGCAACCGCGCACCCGGATCGTCGTCGACGACCAGCACGGTTGCCATGGAGTGAGTATTGTCTGTTTGCTTCATCGGATCCTCTAGGCCGCGCTCGCCGAGCGCTCCTGCATCAACGCATTGCAAAAATCTTGATATTCCCGGCGAATCCTCTGTACCGACGGCGCCGCCCGGGCGACGCCGCCCTCGCGCAGCAAAGCCTCGCACTCCTTGGTGAGCGTGGCCAGCCGCAGGCCGCCGAGATTCGCCGTGCTGGATTTGAAAGTGTGCAGGGCCACCTGCAGAGCCTCCACCTCGTTCTTCGCAGCTGCCTGTTCAATGGCGGTGATGATGGGCGGCGAGTGCTGCGTGTACAGTTCAATCATCGAATCGAGCAGCGCCGGCCGCGCCAGGGCCGCGATATTTCGCAACACACTGGGATCGATCAACGGCAGCAGCGCGCCTTCGCGCCGCTCGGACTCCGGCAACACGTGCAACGCCAGCCAGCGCTTCAGCAGCGCCGCCAGCTGCTGCTGCGAGAACGGCTTGCTCAAGAAATCATCCATACCTGCGGCAAGACACCGTTCGCGGTCGCCCTCCATCGCGTTGGCCGTCAACGCGATGATGGGCAGCCGCGCGCCGCCCGCGTTCTGTTCGCGCCTGCGCAGTTCCGCCGTCGCCGTCAATCCATCCATCACCGGCATTTGGCAATCCATCAGCACCGCATCGTATGCGTCGTTGTTCATCTCTTCGAGCGCCAGCCAGCCGTTCTCCGCCGCGTGAGCAACACAGCCTAGGCTTTCCAGCATTCCGACCGCTACCTCCCGGTTCACAGGATTGTCTTCGACCAGCAGAATCTTTGGCACGAAGGTGCGTCCCGCGGTGGCCGGCAATGCCGAACGGATGGCGGTTTCTTCCAGTCCCGCCTCCGGCGTTGCGATCATGGCCCGAGTCACGCAATTCAGCAGCTGCGAACGGCGCAGGGGTTTGGTGAGAATCGCTGCGAACAGCTGCACAGTGGCCGAGTTGCTCTCGTGGTGATCCCGGGTCGTGAGCATGATGAGGCGTATCGCCGCCAGCCGCTGATCCTCGCGGATGCGTTTGGCCAGTTCGATGCCGTTCATCCCCGGCATTTGATCGTCCAGCAGCGCGAAATCGAATCGCGGCCCTTCGTCCGTATTGAGCACGGCGAGCGCGTCCGCGCTGGATTCCTTCGCGACGACCTCCACACCCCAGGAACTCAAGTGCCGCGCGAGGATTTCGCGATTGCTGCTGTTGTCATCGACGATGAGCGCTTGCAATCCCACCAGTCGCATCCGCGGCAAGCGGGTGAACGTTGGGGAAGCCTCGACCACCGGCGGCAGCCGAACTTCGAACCAGAATACCGAACCGCGCCCCACCACGCTGTCGACGCCGATTTGACCGCCCATCAGCGTCGCAAGCTCGCGGCAGATGGCCAACCCCAAGCCCGTGCCGCCGTATTTCCGGGTGGTAAACGAGTCGGCCTGGCTGAAGGCATTGAAAATGTCGCTCTGCGCATCGGCCGAGATGCCGATGCCGGTGTCGATCACTTCGAATCGCAGCAGATCATCGTCGGCCAAGAGCTTGACCCGCACGATCACTTCTCCGGCATCGGTGAACTTGATGGCGTTGCCCACCAGGTTGATCAGAATCTGGCGCAGCCGCATCGGATCGCTGCGCACTTTGGCAGGCACATCGAGCCCGACATCGCATGCCAGCTCGAGTCCCTTGGCGTGGGCGCGCGCCGCGCAAATCTCGATAGCCTGCTCCACCGTTTCACGCAAGCCAAACTCGATGCGTTCAAGTTCGAGTTTGCCCGCCTCGACCTTTGAGAAGTCGAGGATGTCGTTGATGATCTGCAGCAGCGCGCCGGCCGAATGATGGATGGTTTGCGACAAGTGCCGTTGCCGCGGCGTCAGTTCGGTTGCCTGCAGCAATTCCGACATGCCCATGACGCCGTTCATCGGCGTGCGGATTTCGTGGCTCATGCGCGCGAGAAATTCGCTCTTGGCGCTGCTGGCTCGCTCCGCCGCTTCTTTGGCGCGCGTGGCCTCATCGATGACGAGCTGTAGCTCGCGATTTGCGTTGCCCAGATTTTCCGTGCGATCCGCGACCTGCTGTTCGAGGAATTGACGATATTTTTCCAGGCGCGAATCGCGATGGCGGATCTGCCCGAGCATTTGGTTGAAGCCGTCGATCAGCGTTCCGATCTCGTCCTCGGAGCTGCGCTCGACGCGCAGGCTGTAGTCCTCCTCGGCGGAGACGCGCTGCATGGTGTGCGCCAGGTTCACGATGGGGCCGGAGATTTGTCTTTGCAGCCCCGCTGCCAGCCAATAGGAGATCATGACGGCCGCGGCGATGGCCGCGAGGCTGATCAAGGCATAGTCGCGCCAGTACGGGTACAGCGATGCCGGCGGCACGAGAATATGCACGTAGCCGAGCACCGCGCCTTCATGCGCGGCCGGCGCCGTGACTTGGAATTGGTTGAGATGTACGCGGACCGGAGCGCTTGGACCCAGAAACACGCCGTCCGAGGCGCGATCGTAGGTCGCGATTTTCCGTCCGTCGGGTAGATACACTTCCGCGATGTCCACCATCGGCTCGTCGTGCATGGCGGTCAAAGCGCGGATGGCGGCTGCGGTATCGCCGCGGCCGAGCGCCTCGATTCCGCTGACCCCCGCCGTGCGTCCGATGGCCGCGGCACGCTGTTGCATGTCCGCCCGCAGATGCAACAGGTTGGTCGCAACATGCATGGCGATCGCGATCGCGAAAGCCGCCATGGCGGGAACCATTATCACCACACGCAACTTGCGTTCGATCGGGAGGTCCGCGAACCATCGAAACAATAGCCCTCCCCCCCACCGAATTGGTGTGGATTACGACTCACCTAACTGTCGGCTTAGGGGCGAAAATCTGCTGAAGTGGAACGTGATCAGGTTCACGTTGCACGGAGAGCCGGGGTTTTCCCTAAGGAGCCTGTCCGGAGATTCCGCGTGAGCCGCGTTGGCGAGCCGTGCCGATACAGCGGCGAGCGCGTTCCCAATCGAAGGCAGGCCCCGGGTCGGTCTTCCGGCCGGGCGAAATGTCGCTATGTCCTACCACTCGGTCCGCGGACAGTCGAGGGTACGCATCACAGAGGGCGGCCACGATGTCGGCGAGCGCGCCGTATTGGGCGGCTTCGTAGTCCAGCGTATCCACCCCTTCGAGTTCCACACCGATGGAGAAATCGTTGCAAGCCGTACGGCCGTTGTAGCTGGATTGACCCGCATGCCAGGCCCGATCCGTGAATTTGACAAATTGCGTCAGGCCGCCGTCGCGCGCCACGAGCAGGTGCGAAGACACACGCAACTCGCCGACTTCGGCAAAATAGGGATGCAAATCGAGCGGCAATGTATTCGTGAACAGGCGCTCTATCCATGGGCCGCCGAATTCCCCGGGCGGCATGCTGATCCCGTGCACGACTATCAAATCCGCTTCGATACCCGGAGGGCGCGCATCGTAATTAGGCGACGCGACGTGCCGGGCGCCTCGCATCAATCCGCTTTCGATATCCACTTGCACGTGCTGTCCTTATCCGTATCCGAAGGCCTTGGAGCCTCGCTCAGCCGGGCTCGTGGCTAGCATATGCGACAATCGCCGGCATATGAATGCCACCTTCAGCCAAGGGCAAATTTCGTGCGGCTGACCCGCGTGTTCGTCGAGGGCGAGTTGCAGTCCGGCAGCCTCGTGGAACTGCCCCGCGAAACCGGCGCACACCTCGCGAAGGTCCTGCGGGCGCGCAGCGGCGACGAAGTCGTGCTTTTCAATGGCGACGGACGCGAATTCACCGGCGTCATCGAGAAGGTGCAAGGCTCGCGCGTCAGCGCCTCGATCGGTGCTGCGCGTTCCAAGGACCGGGAATCGCCTTTCCAGCTCACGCTCGTGCAATGCGTGCCGCGCGGCGATCGCATGGACTTCATCGTGCAAAAGGCCACGGAACTCGGCGTCGTGCGCATCGTGCCGGTCTTGAGCCAGCGCAGTGTGGTGCGGCTCGATGAGAGTCAGTCGGTTTCGAAACAAGCGCATTGGCGCGCGGTCGCGGTGAGTGCCTGCGAGCAATGCGGCCGCAACCGCGTGCCGAACGTGGACACACCTCTGCCGCTGCTCAACTACCTCGGCGCCTTGGCCGCGCACACAACGGAGGACGATGCCCTGCGCCTGGTGTTGGAGCCCGAGCGTGAGCAGCGGACAGAGCACGGTGCCCGCTCGATCGACATCGCATCTTCGCAGTCGGCCTCGCGCGCGCAGATCGCGATCGGTCCGGAGGGAGGATTCGCGCCGGAAGAGCTCGAGGCATTTGACTTATCGGAATTCTCCCGCCTAGGGCTGGGTCCGCGCGTGCTGCGCACCGAAACGGCGGCCATTGCGGCAATCGTCGTTTTACAGGCGCGCTTCGGCGATATGTCGGCTGTTTCCGACGATTCGTCGCGAAGCGCAGACTCTTGATGGCGCTGCCCCCTTAGGGCTATAAACAATGGGTAAGCGGTTCGCAGGGATGCCTATGAAGTGGAAAATTTCCCTCGTCCTGGTCGCGCAATTGTCGCTGCTGCTCGGATGCGGCGGTGGGCACGGCGGCGCTGGCGGCGCGGTTGCTCCGGCAATTACGGCCCAGCCCACCAACCAACGCGTGGTCGTCGGTTCCCCGGCGACCTTTACCGTCACGGCAACCGGTTCCGCCCCGCTCAGCTACCAATGGCAGAAAGGGGGGACCCCGATCTCGGGCGCCACCGCGCCGAGCTACACCACGCCTGCCACGACCTTGGTTGATGATGGCTCTAGCTTTCAGGTCGTCGTTTCCAATTCAGCGGGCAGCGTCACCAGCAACAGCGTGATGCTGACGGTGGCTGCGGGCACGGCGGTGACGCGCGGCGTGGATGTAACCACCTTCAAGAACGACTTGAACCGCAGCGGCCAGAATCTCGCGGAATCGGCGCTGACGCTCACGAATGTGGCCTCATCGACATTCGGCCTGCTGCGTCTGCTGCCCGTGGATGGTCTGGTCGACGCACAGCCGCTATAC
>DATNKC010000418.1:0-10441 GCA_035603615.1 Steroidobacteraceae bacterium
ATCGCGAGCCGCGCCGCGTCACCCTTGCGTGCGCGTCGATCTGCATCGCCGAGCAGGCCGGCGAGCGCATCGGCCAGCTCAGCGGCATTACGTACCGTGATCAGGGCACCCTGCTGCGCCAGCGCACGCGCGATGTCGGGACTGTTGAACTGCTCGGGTCCGGCGATCACGGGCAGCCCGAGCGCCGCGGGCTCGAGCAGATTGTGGCCGCCTACGGGTGCCAAACTGCCGCCGACGAATGCCACATCGGCCGAGGCGTACAGCGTTGCGAGTTCTCCGACCGAGTCGACCAGCAGCACCGGGGTGTCGTCCGGCAACCGCGGCGCCTCCTCGCCGCTCGCCATGCGGCTGCGGCGTGCGAATCTCACACCGCGCCGGGCCAGCAATTCAGCGACCGCGGCGAATCGATCCCTGTGCCTCGGCACCAACAGCAAGACCGCGTTTGGAGTTGACGTCAGCAGCGCGGAATGCGCATCGAGCAGTTGCTCTTCCTCGCCCGCGTGCGTGCTGCCGGCGATCCAGACCGGCCGCGCGCCGGCTAGACCTAAGCGCAGCGCCCTGCCGGCTTGCACGACGCCGGCGTCTACTCCCACGTCGAACTTCACATTGCCCACGACCAGAGTCCGTTCGGCGGCAGCGCCAATCGATTTGAACCGCTCGGCGTCCTCGGCGGATTGTGCCGCCACCACCAGGTTCTTACTGAAGACACCGGCGAACAGGCCGCCGAAGCGCCGATACCGCGACACCGACCTCGAGGAGAGCCGGGCGCTCGCCAGCAAGACCGGAATGCCGCTTCGCTCGCACTCGCGCAACAGATTCGGCCAGAGTTCCGTTTCCATGATGATCGCAGCACGGGGACGCGTGCGCGCCAGAAAACGCCTGACCGCAGCGGGAGTGTCGTAGGGAAGAAAACGTATATCGGCATCGCCTTCGAACAATGCCGCGGCGCGCGCCCTGCCCGCCGGCGTCGCGGTGGTCACCACCAGCGCCATATCCGGAAAACGTAATCGCAGTGCCCGCGCCAAGGGCGCTGCCGCCGACATCTCGCCAAGTGAAACCGCATGCAGCCAAATGCTCGGGACCAAGAGCGCCCGGCCGAATCCCAAGCGCTCTCCAATTCCCCGCCAATAGTGGCGGTCGCTAAAGCCCCGCCACAGGATCGCCGCCAAGGCTACGGGCACTGCGCATCGGATCAACCAGGAGTAAAGGAAGCGCAATCTCAGCCCGCCTGATATCCGGCCAGCAGTTCTTCCCAGGATGCCGGCGTGAATCGATCCGGCGGCAATACCGCAGCGATTTTTTGCAGCGAGCGCTTGAGCCTCGCCAGATTCCTCGAGGTCCATGCGCCCGGCGGGCGCAATTGTCCGCGGTCGAAATCGATCACGCTGACCGTCCCGGCGGAGTCGAGCAGTATGTTGTGTGCGTTCAAATCGGCGTGATCGACGCCGTGGTGGTGCAGGCGTGCGACCGCCGCGCCGACGGCATTCCACAGGGTCTGCGCGAGCGCCCCTGCGACAAGTGCCGCGCTCAAAGCTTGCGCCTGCAAAATGCGTTCTGTGATCAGATCGCAACGATACGTTAGCGCTTCGCGCCGATAGAAAGCCGCCACCGGCTTCGGCACGCTGAGGGCCCGCTCGGACAGGTAGTGCAGCAAGCGCCATTCGGCGAAAGAACGCACGCGATCTTCCCCGGACCACCAATAACGATCTTCGGACATGCGCGCGACGAAGCCGCCGCGGCGATAGTGCCGCAGCACCCACGGGTGGGCGGTGGATCCGACGAACCAGGCGGAGCCGCGGCCGCCGGAGACGGCGGTCAGCGCGCCGCGCGCCGCCCAAAAATCCCGATCGAACAGCGCTTCGGTTGCGCCCTGCTGTGCATTGCCAAGGCAAAGCGGATCAGCCAGCATGACGCCCGTTGCAGTGGCAATGCGTTGGCCGCCCTTTATCATTCTTATGACTACCTTAAGCTTCAAACCGCCGCTGCAACACGTATGCCTGCTGCGTCTCTCGGCGATCGGCGATACCTGTCATGCGCTCGCGGCGCTACGAGCCTTCCAAGCAGCCTGGCCTGAAACGCGGTTTACCTGGATCATCGGCAAAGTCGAAGCCAAGCTGATGAGGGAGATACTCCCGGAAATCGAGTTTATCACCTTCGATAAGGCCGCAACCTTTCGGGAGTTATGGCGCTTGCGCGCGCTGTTGCACGGGCGGCGTTTCGATCTGCTGCTCGATATGCAATTGTCGTTTCGGGCGAGCCTGATCAGCGGTCTCGTCCGTGCTCCGATTAAACTGGGATTCGACCGGCAGCGTGCCCGCGAATTGCAGTGGCTGTTCACCAATGCGCAAATTGAACCCAAGGCATCTGAGCACGTGCTGGACTCCTTCATGGGCTTCGTTCGTGCCTGCGGCATCCAGCCTAAGGCTCCGCATTGGAATATCTCCCTGCCGTCCGGCTCGCTCGATTATGCACGAGGCATCATCGCCGCAGGGCGGCCGACGCTGCTCATCAGCCCGTGTTCCAGCCATGCCGCGCGCAATTGGTCGGCCGCGAGGTACGCCGCGCTCGCCGATCATGCCGCCTCGACGCATCACATGAGCGTCGTGCTGGTGGGCGGCCGCAGTTCCGAGGAGGCGCGGATGGGCGCCGCAATTGCGGCCGCGGCGCACGCGCCGCTCATCAATCAGATCGGCAGGGACACGCTGCCGCAATTGCTGGGCCTGATGTCGCAAAGCACCGCCCTGCTATCGCCCGACTCGGGTCCCGCGCATATGGCCGGCATGGTGGGATTGCCCGTCGTGGGTCTGTACGCCGCCACCAATCCGCAGCGCGCCGGGCCCTATTATAGCCGCGAGTGGTGCGTCGATAAGTACGATGCGGCGGCGCGCAAGTACTTGGGCAGGCCGGCGGCGCAAATCCCCTGGACGACGAAAATCGAACGGCCCGGCGTGATGGACTTGATCGAGGTGAGCGATGCCGCCGAAAGACTCGACGCACTCATGCGCGCGGGAGATTTTCGCTAAGATGCCGTCATGAGCGAAATAAGCGTTCCGGTCTCGCCCGGCGAATTGCTGGATAAGATCACGATCCTCAGGATCAAATCCAGCCGCATGAGCGATGCCCAAAAACTCGCCAATGTACGCGTTGAACTTAAGGTTCTCGAAGAGACTTGGAGCACCTCACCCTACGCCAAATCCGACATCGCAGCCGATGTGAATGCGCTGCTTCAGGTCAACGAGCGGCTGTGGGTGATCGAGGATGATATCCGTGACAAGGAACGGGCCCAGGCATTCGATGGCGAATTCATCCGTCTCGCCAGGGCCGTCTACTTCGAGAACGACGAGCGGGCTGCCATCAAGCGGCGCATCAACTTGAAGTTGGGTTCGACCATCGTCGAGGAAAAGTCCTACGCCGAATATAAGTCTTGAAGGGCACCCCGAAGGGAACCCCGAAGGGTACCCCGGAGGGTTTGACTCTTAAGGATCGGTTTCCGCCGCGATGTCCGCATGCCCGGGCGCGTTTCGATTGAGCGTGTACTCGGCGCCGCAATACGAACACTTGGCCCACCCCGTGGCTTCGATGGCCAGATAAACTTTGGGGTGTGAATTCCACAGCATCATGCCCGGCATCGGACAGGATAGCGGCAAATCTCCCATGTCAACGCTGTAGTGATGCAGCGCATTCGGCACTATCAGCCGATGTTTGGAATCGTCTTGAACCATTGCCGACATGATCATCACTCCGCTTGAAATACTTGCAAGGCGTAGGGCCCGCGCAAGGGGTTGTCTCAGGGTCGCAATATTGACAGGTCACGGCGCCGATTCAAGCGTCGCGTGCCAGATGGCGCGCAGCCGCTCGCGTGTCTCCTGAAAGGGTCCGGCCGGCACGACGCGCTCGCCCTCACCCTCGAGCGACAAGTGATGCAGCACTGTGCGGTAGCTGATGTAGGTCTCCGTCAGCCACAGCGCGGTGGCTGCATCGATCACGCCGACCGCGGCCAATCCCTCGAGCTGCCGAATATTATCGGTATAGGTGAGCAGTTCCGGATGAGCTGCGGCGCCGGCCAATACCCAATATTGCACGAGAAACTCGATATCGCCGATGCCGCCCGCGTCTTGCTTGATGTCAAATTCCTTCGGGCCCGAGCGTGACAATTCCTTGCGCATTCGCAACCGCATCTGCAGCACGTCGTTGCGCAAGGTCTCTCGGCGCACCGCGGAAGACAGCGTGCGGCGGCGCACCGCCTCGAAGGCCGCGCGCAGCTTTGCATCGCCGGCCACGGCACGTGCGCGAAGCAGAGCTTGATGCTCCCAGGTCCACGCTTCGCTCAGTTGATAGCGCTCGAAGGCATCGATGCCTGTCATCAAGAAACCGCCCTTGCCATTGGGACGCAGACGCATGTCGACCTCATAGAGACGGCCGGCCGCGGAATGCATGGTGAGCAGATGCACGATTCGTTGTCCCAAGCGCAGGAAGAATATGCCGTTGTCGAGCGGCTTCTCGCCGTCGGTCAGCTGGATGCTGCCGGCCGAATCGTGCAGAAACACCAGATCGAGATCCGACGCGTAGCCCAACTCCAGACCGCCGAGCTTGCCGTATCCCGCGACCGCGACTGCGACGGGCCGCAGAGCGGCCGGATCCTCTCCGCAAAACGGCGTCCCGTACGTTTGGGTCATTTGCTGCCAGGCAAGATCCATGCAGCAGGCGACGATGAGCTCGGCGATGTCGGTCAGCCTGTCGCTCACGCGCATCAGCGGCAGGCGCCCGGTCAAGTCGGCGAGCGCCACGCTGAAAACGGCCACTTTTTGAAATTGGCGCAACGCCTCGACCTGGCGTTCCGGATCGTCGGACGACAATCTTTCCGTGCGTGCCGCCAACTCCAGGGTAAATCCTGCGCGACTCGGCAATTCTTCAAAGGCCTTGGCGTCGATCAACTCATCGAGCAGCAGCGGAAAGTCGGCGATCTGCCGCGATAGAAAGCCGCTGATGGCGCATACCTCGATGAGACGATCGAGCGCCGCAGGCTGCTCCTTGAGCAGTGCCAAGTAAGAGGCGCGCGAGCCGATGGCTTCGAGCACCCGCAGCACGCGCTGCACGACCGTGGCAGCAGAGGCATGCGCGGCTGCGGCTTTGAGCAGTCGCGCCAAGATGAAATACACGCGCCGGTGTCCGGCCTCATCGAGGCGCCGATAATTTGCCGCCTTCCGGTAGGATTCCAGAATCGCGGCCGCGGCTGGAATTTCAGAGCGCGGAAAGCCGCCGTTGGCCAGCTCCTCTTCGATTTTCGCGTCGTCCGAGTCCAGCCAGGCGACACCGATATCGTCGTTGCGGCGCTGCGCGTCCGGCGTGCCGAACAGCAATGCGTCGAATTGCGCCGCCACCTTCTCGAGCGTCGCATTCAGAGCGGCATCGGTTTCGTCCCAATCCTTGAATCCCATGATCATGGCCAGACGCGCGCGATCCAGCGGGTCTTCCGGCAACGTGTGAGTTTGCTGATCGCGCATCATTTGCAACGCATTCTCAGCCTTGCGCAGCTTGAGATACGCCTCGGTCAACCCCGCTATGTCGTCGCCCGAGACGAGCTTTGAGCCGGCGAGCAGCGGCAGCACTTGCAGCAGCGCCGCGTTTTGCAGACGCCGATCGCTGCCGCCGCGCACCAGCTGCAGGGATTGCACGATGAACTCGACCTCGCGGATACCGCCTTTGCCGAGTTTCAGGTGGTGCTCGAGATCGCGGCGGCCCACCTCGCGAACGATCAGCGCCTTCATGTTGCGCAGCGACTCGAATACGCCAAAGTCCAGATACCGGCGGTAGACGAAGGGACGCACAAATTCTTCGTACGCCGATGCATACGCGGCGGCGCCGACGATCGCGCGCGCCTTGACCCATGCGTAGCGCTCCCAATCGCGGCCGTGCTGTTGCAAGTAACCCTCGAGCGACGCCAAGCTCACGACCAACGGGCCGCTGTCGCCGAAAGGCCGCAGCCGCATATCCACGCGAAACACAAAGCCGTCGGCATTGCGCGCATCGAGCAAGCGGATGACTTCGCGCCCCAGGCGATTGAAATACTCCTCGTTGTCGACCACGCGCGGACCGCTCGTCTCGCCGGCCTCGGTGAATAAAAAAATCAGATCGATGTCGGAGGAGAAATTGAGCTCGCGTCCGCCCAGTTTTCCCATTCCTAAAACGATGAAAGGTGGCTGCGCCGGGTTCGAGCGCTGCGGTTCGCCGAATGTCGGCAGCAAATGCCGCTCGGCGGCGGCCACAGCCGCGCGAATGGCTGCATCAGCCAGGTCGGACACGGCTTGCAGCGTCTCCGCAACGGCCGCGGTTCCCGCGATGTCGCGCCATGCAATGCGCACCATTTCGCGCCGCCGCCACTCGCGCAAAAGAAACAGGGCATGCTCGACCGATTGTGCCGCCGCCACCTGTCCTTCGTAGTGGCCATTCACGCCGTCCGGCGCGAGCGCCGCCGGATCTTGGATCAACGCCTGGGCGACGAATTCACTGGCCGCAACGATGCGCGGCAATTGCGCTCGATGGGAATCGCAGAGGGCCCGATAGCGTTCAGTGAACTCTGCTCGAGCGCCTGCGCGCTCCCACCAGCGCATGACGGAGTCGCGCAATTCTTCGGGTACCGATCCAAGGAATTCCATAGGCTCGAGTGTGGGCGTTGCCGCGACTATCGAATCGCCGTCAAGAAGACGCGCGGGAACGGCAACAAGACGCCGCCATCCGCGGCCGGAGGGTAGGCTCTCGCAATCGCCGCCGTGTAGCGTTCGAGAAATGCAGCGCGTTCCGTGGCATTCAGGGGTTCAAGGAACGGCCGAAGACCGCTGCCCTTGACCCATTCCACCACCGCCTTGGCTCCCGCGCCCAGGAAATGATGGTAAGTCGTTCGCCACAGATCCACCTTCGAGCAGAGCGGCCGCAACAAATCGTAGTACCACGCGGCGCCATCAAGTGGTGCGCGCGCGGCCGATGATGAGGCGAGTTTGGCCGCCCACGGGCCTTCGGCAGCCACCTCCCGCATGAGCCGATGAGCAGGCTCATCGAGATTGTCCGGCATTTGCACCGCCAGAGCACCGCCCGGCGCGAGCTTTTCGACCAGCCTCGGCAACAGCAACTCATGATGGGCAATCCATTGAAAAACGGCGTTCGCCAAAATCACATCGAACGGACCCGCATCGTTCCACGCTTGCAGGTCCTCGACGGCAAAGCTCACGTGCGGCAGCCGGCGCCGCGCTGCCTCGATCATGTCGCTCGAGCTGTCGATACCGGAAATATTTGCCTGCGGATAGCGGGCCGCAAGCACTTCGGTGGAATTGCCGGGACCGCAGCCTAGGTCGATGACCGAATGGGCATCGATCGGCGGCAGCGACGCGAGCAAATCGCGCACGGGCCGGGTGCGTTCATCCTCGAAGGCAACGTACTGTTTAGCGGACCAACTCAATTCAAACCCGCTAACCAGGTGATCACCATGCTCTCGAGGGCGATGCGGCGATCCGAGTAGCCATGGTCGGTGTCCAGATGCGCGGCGATGACCCGGGTGCCGCCCTTCGCTTTGATTGCCGCTACCAGCGAATCGGTCTGCGATGCGAGCGTGTCGTTCGAGGTGATTGCCAGTACGGGAATCTGCGCCAATCCCGCTGCGGTTCCGGTCACCACAAATTCTTTGGCGTGCGCCGTGAGTTCATCGACCATGCTCTCTGCCGTGACATCGGCGAGGGTCTCCATATCATCGGCCATCGCGGCCACGGCCTTGGCGCGCGGCCTGGCGCCGACCAGCCCCATGTCCGCCATCGAAATGAGAATGGCGCCGCTCAAGGCGTGATCGTGAGCGGCCGTGTGAGCAACGACCCAACCACCCATGCTGTGACCGGCGATGGCAATTCGCTTCGGATCGATCCCCAATTTTGCGGCGTTGGACGGATCGCGCAGATAGGCCAGAACCGCGTCGGCATCTTGTAGATTCTGTGCGAATCTAAAAGAGCCGGGGCTGCCCCAGGAACCACGATAGTTGAAGGTCACGGCATTCCAACCGGCGCGCCGGACCGCCTGTGCCAAGTCGAGGTTTTTCTCGTTTCCGGGCAGTCCGTGGCAGATGACCAGCGTGGGATGCGCGCCCGCTCCGGGCGGCGAGTACAGCAGCCCATTGATCAGCAATCCGTGGGTCGGTACGTGCAGCACCGTCATGGCGGCCGGATGCGCTTTATCCGCCGGCGGGTCGGTGAAAATCGCTTGGGGTACTGATTGCGCGAGAGCGCCCGCGGAACCGAAAAGCAACACGATGAAAGACAATAAGGAACGCATGGTCAAACTCTCCGCAAAAAGAGTGCTGTGTGTCGCATGTTCCACGTACCTAGCGCCGCGCCTTGGCGACCCACGTTTCCACGTCCTCGAGTTTTCGCGGGAAGGCCGCGGTCAGCAGACGATAGCCTGTCGGCGTGACAATTACCTCATCCTCGATGCGCACGCCGAACCCGCGCTCCGGCAAATACACGCCCGGTTCGACAGTGAAGATGGCACCGACCGGCAGGGGCTTCTCGTACAGGCCTGCATCGTGTACATCCAGGCCGACAAAATGGCCGAAGCCATGGATGAAATCCTTCAGATACCCCGCGCGACGCAGGGACTCCTCGGCTACATGTTGCAGTTCCGCCATGGATACACCGGGACGGATGGCCGCGAGGATGTCCTCCTGCGCCTGATACACGGCCCGATATACCTTAGCCTGCTCCGCGCCGAACTTACCCGACACCGGATAGGTGCGCGTGACATCCGCGGCATACCGCCCGTATTCGGCCGCAGCGTCGACCACAACGAGATCACCGTCTTTGAGGAGCCTGGAGTTCTGGTCCCAATGCAGAACCGCGCCATTGGGTCCCGATCCCACGATGGATGAATAACTCAAGCCGGTCGCACCGTTGGAGAAGAACGCGTATTCCATCTGCGTCTGTAAATCTCGCTCGGACACCCCGGCCACGCTGCCCTTGGCAATTGCCTCGTGACCCGTGCGCGTGATCGCGATCGCTCGCTCCATGCGCTCGATTTCAGCCGCGCTGTGCACCTCGCGCAGTCCTGCCAGCAAAGATCGCTGATGAACGAGGCGCAGTCCAAAGCGCTGCGCAACTCGAGCCGCCAATTCAGCGTCGTTGCGGTCTTCTTTTGCCATGCTTGGCGGGGCAATTATGCTGACGCAGTCATGATTCTCCCCGGCACCTTCGAGCGTGGTATCGGGCGATCCGCGGCGCACCCGATCAACCCCATAGCGCTCTTTGAGTTCCGGGGAGATCGGCTCCCGCGGACCGGTCCAGCGTTCTGCTTCTGGATCTCTTGGCTTCAGGAACAACGTCACTTTATTGAACGGCGCTTTGGGCGCAAACACCAAAAATGCGCCCGGTTCATTGATGCCGGTAAGCCAGTAGAAATCCGCGTCCTGACGATAGTCCTCGGTGATCCCGGACGCCTCGCCTTGCGCGCCGATGACCGCGATGCACCCATCAAGAGCCTTCATGAGGCGCTCGCGGCGTTCGCGATAATCAGCGGCAGCAAGATCGGCGGGCGGTGAGGGAGTGGGATGTTGAAATCCGCCCGCCAGCGCTGCGGCGGCCAGGAGTGTGCTGATCATCGAGTGCGATCCTCGGGAATTGTTATAGGGTCATTTCTATGTCTACTGTACCCTATGAGCGAACATCCGCAGAACCCTACACTTTCGCACGGGGTGGGTTGATTCCCCCTCCCACGCGCCGAATTCGATGCACGTTTCCGTAGGAGGTGGCGATTTGACGACGCTCTATACGGTGGGACACTCGAATCACTCCATCGAGAAATTCACCAGCCTATTGAGTGCGAACGGCATCACGGCCGTTGCCGATGTGCGCTCTCGACCGTTCAGCCGACGGTATCCGCAGTTCAACAAGGAGCGGCTTGCGGCAGCGCTGGCGCAACAGGGCATCGCTTATGTATTCCTCGGTAAGGAGTTGGGCGCCCGCTCCGAGGATCCGACCTGTTATGAAAATGGCAAGGTTCAGTACTCGCGCTTGGCGGCAACGCCGGCGTTCAAGGCCAGCATCGAACGCGTTCTCGCCGGCGCGGAGAAATTTCGCGTCGCCCTCATGTGCGCCGAGAAGGAACCTTTGGACTGTCACCGCACCTTGCTGGTCAGCCGCGCGCTGGAGGGCTCCGGCGCTTCTATAGCGCATATCTTGGCGGACGGGAGGGTGGAGCCTCAGGAAAGAACCATGTCACGGCTCATCGATCTGGTGGGGCTGTCAAAGGAAGACCTGTTCCAACGCAGCGATTTGATCGCGGTGGCCTGCCGCTTAAGAGAAGAGAAGATCGCCTACGTCAAGGAGTAGCCGGCAGCAGAAACAACTTCACGGCGGAAGGGTGCGCCGGATCGTGATAAATCGTGTTCTCCGCCGTCTTCATCGATCGG
>DATNKC010000419.1:0-4181 GCA_035603615.1 Steroidobacteraceae bacterium
GCTCGATCTCGATCCGGGCGCCGCAGTCCCCGTGCACATGGACCTGTTTGCCGACCGGCCCGAGCTGCTGGCGCTGAAGCCCGAGCATATCGAGGCATACCGCAACTTGGTACGGCAGGCCTACAAGCTCTACGGCTCGCATCACTACAACCACTACGATTTCCTGTACTCGTTGAGCGATCAGATTCAGCAGAACGGACTTGAGCACCATCAATCGAGCGAGGACGGCAGCGATCCGGATTCTTTCACGAAGTGGGACAAGGAAGCATTCGCGCGGGACTTGCTGCCGCACGAGTTCACGCATTCATGGAACGGCAAATTCCGCCGCCCGGCGGATCTCTGGACGCCGAACTACAACGTGCCCATGCAGGACAGTCTGCTCTGGGTCTATGAAGGTCAAACCGAGTACTGGGGCCAGGTGCTGGCTGCACGATCAGGGTTGCGAACGCGTCAACAGGCCCTGGATCAATTCGCCATCACCGCGGCGCATTACGAAGTGCAAAAGGGTCGCCAATGGCGCCCGCTGCAGGACACGACCAACGATGAAATCATCAATCCGCGCCGGCCGCAGTCCTGGCTCGACTGGCAACGCTTCGAGGACTATTACTCAGAGGCCGCGCTGGTGTGGCTCGATGCCGACACGTGGATTCGCGCACATTCCAATGGCGCCCGATCGCTGGATGATTTTGCCCGCACCTTCTTCGGCATCAATGACGGCAGCTTCAGTGTCGTCACCTACACCTTTGACGACATTGTGAAGGCGCTGAATGCCGTCGAGCCCAATGACTGGGCCGCCTTTCTGCGCCAGCGCCTGGACGCCATCGGCAAACCCGTGCCGGAGGACGGCTTTCATCGCGGCGGCTACAAGCTCGTGTACACCGACACGCCGAGCGAGTATCAATCCACCACCGAGGATCAGCACAAGCGCATTGACCTGCTCAACTCCATCGGCGTCGAGATCGACGTCAAGGACGGCGACAAGGAGAACACACTCTCCCAGGTCATCTGGGACAGCCCGGCTTATCTAGCCAAGCTCACCGAAGGCGCGCAAATTCTCGCCATCAACGGCATCGCGTACGATGCTGATGTGCTCAAGGACGCCATCCGCGCAGCGCATGGCACGCAGGCGCCGATCCAGCTGATCGTCAAGATCGGCGATCGCTACATGGTCGCGAACTTGGACTATCACGACGGATTGCGCTATCCCCATCTGGAGCGCGACAGCGCCGAACCTGCGCGACTCGACGAGATCCTGGCGGCGCGGCCTTAACGTGGCCGCGCGGCCTTTAAGGTTTCTAGCTGCTTAAGCGCGTCGCCAAGCGCTGGACATCCACACCATCGCTGCGCTCCCGCCGATACCCACAAAACACATCAGTGCCAAGTCGGGATTTCCGTTCACTAGGTGAAACACAAAACCGGCAAACGAAGAAACGGCGGCAAGACCCAGGAGACCATCGACGACGTGAATGAAGGGCGACATTGAGTGGTCTCCGAGAGTTGTGCTGCCTGCAATACTCGCGCAAGCGTCTTCACTTAGGCGAGATGTCTGTGTCTTGCAACAACCGCAATTTGGCCCTTTGACTTAACTTGGTAAAAGTTGCACGGCACTTGCATGTCCCGCGCTTTGCAACCGGGCCGGCGACCGGTCACAATCGCCCCGGCCACTGGCTATACAGAGTGAGTCGTACGACATGAATATGGATTTGGACCGCCGCTCCTTTCTCTTGGGCTCAACCGGCGCGTTATCGCTGTCGCTGCTGCCATTAAAACTCTGGGCGACTGCGACGGCCTCGAAGAACTCCGTGCCGCCGGCGCCGGTCGCGCGCATCGAAGTCGTGAAAGACACCTACTTCGGTGAGACCTTGAGCGATCCTTATCGCTGGATGGAGAACAGCAAGGACCCCGACTGGCTGCCGTTCCTGAAAGGGCAGAATGATCACACGCGTGCCATCATCGATGCCCTGCCCGGCCGCGCGGCGCTGCTCAAGCGCATTGAACAACTCTCCGGCGAAGCGGTGGCGACCTCGCGTGTGCAGCGTGCCGGCGGTCTGACCTTCATCCAGCAGCGCCCCCTGGGCGCCGACAACTTCAAGCTCTTCCTGCGCCAAGGACAGAGCGGTCCGGATCGCGTACTGATCGATCCCACCGCTCAGAGCGGCGCGAAGAGCCACGTGTCGCTCGACTGGTGGCGCGCCTCGCCCGACGGCAAGTACGTGGTCTACGGCCTGTCGAAGGACGGCAGCGAAGATTCTCTGTTGCACATACTCACGGTCGCCGACGGCAAACATCTCCCGGAAACCATCCCCAATACGGAGGGCGCCAATCCGCAATGGCTCGATGACGCCAGCGGCTTTTTCTACACCCAGCTCACCGGCGCCGTGGCCACACCCGAGCGCTACTTGGATGCCCAAGCCCGCTTCCACAAATTGGGCACCGACCCTAAGTCCGATCCCATCCTGATGAAGCGCGGCTTGGTCGCCGGCGTGGAGTACGACAAGATCCAGACGCCGACCATTCTCACTTCCCCGGGTTCACGGTACGCCATCCTGCAGCTCGCCGACGTCAGGCCCGAGGGCCGCTGGTTCATCGCACCTCTCGCCGATACCATGACGGGCAAGGCCAAATGGGTTTCATTCGCCGGCTTCGACGATGAGGTCACCGATCTTGAGCTCGATGGCAACGACTTGTACCTGCTGGTCAACAAGGGCTCGCCGCGCGGGCGCATCGTCAAGACTTCCGCGGCGGCGCCCGGCATCGCGAGCGGCACGGTGGTAGTCCCGCAGCACGCGACGCTCGTGATCGAGGACACATCGCGCGCTCGTGACGGCATTTATTTGAAAATCATGGACGGCGGCATCAGCCGCCTGCAGCGCTTGGGTCACGACGGCAAAGTTGCCGACATCGCGCTGCCTTTCGACGGCACCATCGGCGCCGTGTTCACTGTACCGACCGAGGACGGCGCCTTGTTATCGTTCCAGGGGTGGCTTAACCCGGCGGGCATCTGGTCGCTGGACATCTCAGGCCATCTCGCCGACACAGGCATCACGCCCAAACCCGCGATCGATGTCAGCGCCTATGAAGCCAAGCGGTTCTTCGCCACCGCGAAGGACGGCGTCAAGATTCCCTACACCCTGATTTACCGCAAAGGCCTGAAACAGGACGGCAGCAATCCAACTTGGATCTCGGCGTACGGCTCCTATGGTCTGGCTGCCTACACGCCCGCTTTTGCCGGACGCACGCTCGCATTGGTTGATGCGGGCGCCATCGTCGGCTACGCCGATGTGCGCGGCGGCGGCGAATATGGCCGCGAATGGCACAAGGCGGGACAACTCGGCAACAAGCCCAACACCTGGCGCGATCTGATCGCGGTGTGCGAAGAACTCATCGCCAAGAATTACACCTCATCGAAGCATCTCGCCATCGGCGGCCGCTCCGCCGGCGGCATCACCGTCGGGCGAGCGATGACCGAACGCCCGGATCTCTTTGCCGCCGTGATCGACGGCGTCGGCTGGTCCAATCCGCTGCGCTATGTCGTCGAGCAAAACGGCTACGGCGAGGAACCGGAGTGGGGCGCCATCGCCGATCCCGCCGGCTACAAGGCGCTCAAGATGATCGACAGCTATCAGTCGGTGAAAGATGGCACCGCGTATCCCGCCGTGCTGCTCACCACCGGCGTCACCGATCCGCGTGTCGCACCGTTTCACTTGGGAAAAATGACCGCGCGACTGCAAGCCGCCACCACGTCCGGAAAACCCATCTTGCTGCGCGTCGACTACGACGCGGGCCACGGCATCGGCTCAACCCGCGCGCAGCAGGACCGCGAAGCGGCCGACACCTATGCCTTCTTATTGTGGCAGCTTCGCGGCAACGCCTAAATGCAGAAAGGTTCGCGACTCGGGCATTCGGGCCAGGCCTTGGATAAATGGGACAAGGTCGAGATCCTCCTGGTTGAGGACAATCTTTCGGATGCCGAACTGACGGTGCGGGCATTGCGTAGTATTGGCGCAACCCAAAAAATATTGCGCCTCTCGGACGGAGTTGAAGCGCTCGATTTCATTTTTCGCAAAGGCCGGTTTTCCGACCGTGACCAGGCGCTGCCAAAGCTGATTCTGCTGGACCTTAAAATGCCGCGAGTTGGCGGAATCGAGTTTCTCCACAGATTGCGCGAAGACGCCGCCACC
>DATNKC010000420.1:0-7105 GCA_035603615.1 Steroidobacteraceae bacterium
GAGCGCCTGTGACAATCCCGCCGCTCCCGGCGGCGGCATCGGCATGCTCAAGTTTTATTATGCGGGAGCTAACCCGCCCGCTTGGGTGGAGGCATTAGGACAGTTTACCGGCACCTGCCAAGCGGGCGCCGGCGGTGCCAACATTTTCGTGGTCACAGTTCTACCGGGACAGTTTTCTGCCCAAAACACCACCATCTTGACGAAAGCGGAAGTGGCAGCGGGGGGGGGAGTTCATCCCCTCGACCTTTCGCTGGTTCAAGGCAACATCCTGGATGTGCTTGATGCCGAAATAGCGACTTGGCAGGCGCAGAACTAAGCGAGTAGAGGCCAAATACCGCATGACAAATCTGCCGGCTCACAAATGGCCTGTGCTGCCGCTGGCGGATTGGCGCGCGACGTATGCCACACTGCACATGTGGTCGCAAATCATCGGCAAGACGCGCCTCGCACTCGCGCCGATGGAAAATCATTGGTGGCAAGTGGCTCTTTATGTCACCGCTCGAGGATTGACGACCTCAGCCATGCCGCATGGCGACGATAGCGTCGAGGTGCAACTCGACTTCATTTCGCATCGGCTGCTGATACAAAAGAGCGATGGTCTTGAACTTTCCTTTCCGCTTGTCTCCATGAGCGTCGCCGAATTTTTCAAGCGATATATGCATGCGCTGCACGAATTGGGGATTGACCCTGCGATCTATGCATCGCCGGTTGAAGTTGTAACAGCGATCCCCTTTGCACAAGACGAGGAACACGCGACCTACAAGCCCGAAGCCGCTCAGCAATGCTGGCTGATTTTCCTCAACACACAGCGCGTCATGAAAACCTTTCGTGGCGCCTTCACCGGAAAACAAAGTCCCGTCCATTTTTTTTGGGGCAGCTTCGATCTTGCCTGTACGCGCTTCTCCGGTCGGCGCGCTCCGCGGCATCCCGGCGGTGCACCCCACTGCCCTGATTGGGTGATGGTCGAAGCGTACTCGCACGAATGCAGCAGCTGCGGCTTCTGGCCGGGCGATGAGACATCGCCGCCATCCTTTTATGCTTACGCTTATCCCGAGCCGCCCGGCTATTCGGCGCACGGCGTCCTGCCGGGCGCCGCGCACTACGACACCACGGCCCGCGAGTTTTTGCTGCCGTACGAAACGTTGTGTATGGCACCCAATCCTGACGAGCTGCTGCTGCAGTTCTTTCAAACCACCTATGGAGCAGCCGCCGATCTTGGCCGTTGGGATCGGACGGCGCTTGATCGAGTTGCGCCGGGCAATACGCCGCAAGGGATCCGTTAGTTTCACTTGATTGATCAATCAAATTATGATTTGATTGGTTGATCAAGTGGGGAAACAATGGAAGACGAGTCCACCCGTGAGCGGCTAATCACGGCCGCGCTGAAGTTGTTCGGCGAGAAGGGCTATCAGTCGACCAGTGTTGCGGATGTGCAGCGCGAGTCGGATTGCCACAGCGGCAGCTTTTATCATTTCTTCCCCACCAAGCAGGATTTGCTGGTGGCTGTCCTGGAGCGCTATCGCACAGGAATTGTGCCCATGCTCATTGAGCCCGCGTGGGCCAACGTCGACGATCCGATCGAGCGCATCTTTGCATTGCTTGCCCGTTATCGAATGCTGCTCGAAATGAGCCACTGCGCTTATGGCTGCCCCATCGGCAGTCTGGCGTTGGAGCTTCATGAGCCGGATCCTGCCGTGCGGCAGCTGCTCGCCAATAACTTCAGCGGATGGATCGATCAGGTCGAGAACTGCCTGGTCGACGCACGCAGCGTTTTGGGCCGCGACCTCGACACGCGGCGCATAGCGAGTTTCGTATTGACGGTGATGGAAGGCGGCGTGATGCAGGCACGCACCTATCGGGATCTTCGGCCATTCGACGCGGCGATTGCGACGCTGCGCGATTACTTCAACGTATTGCAGCGCGCCGCGGCGCGCGGGGAGCCCACATGAAATTGCTTCGAATCCTTTTCATGTTCTGCATGTTTGGCGCCGTTTACCCTCGCGCCATCGCAGCGGAATTTCCTAACGTGCGCGATGATTCCTACACCGAGCCCAATGGCAGCCGGGTGCTTAAACTCAGCATCGTCATCGATGCGCCGGTCGACAAAATATGGAAACTGTTAAGCAGCAGCGACGGCTGGAAAAGCTGGGCGGTCCCCGTCGCCTGGGTCGAGTTCGGTATCGGCGGCGTGGTCGAAACCAGCTACACGGCAACAGCCGTTCGCGGGCAACCCGGAAACATCAAGAACGCGATTGTCGCCTACGTACCCGATCAGTTGCTGGTCCTGCGTAACGTGCAGGCGCCCCCTAATTTTGAGCATGCCGAGGATTTCGGCAAAACGGTGACCGCCATCAACTTGCGCACGATTTCCAAGAACCGCTCGGCGGTTGAACTGGATGGCGTTGGATTTCTCGCGACTCCCGCCTTTGACACCCTCTTGAAGAAGTTTAAGTTTGGGGATTCGTGGACCCTGGAGCACTTGAAACGCGCTGCCGAACACGGACCGATCGATTGGGCGGAGGAAGAACGTTCCGATCCGCCCAAACAGTCGAAGTAACAAGCTGCTAATGCGCCTTGAGGCGAACCACCGGATAGTACAGACCCAACGATCGACGCCGCCACCACAAGCCCTTGCCCAATTCCTCGCCGCTCGAATAGGTGTAGTCGTAAAACTGCGCACGCAGATACTGCGGCGGCTTGTCTGGGAAGGGATTCTTTTCCAGCAACGCCGTTACGGTGGGTTCGTTCTCCAGCAGCTTCTCCAGAAAGCGAGGAAACCAGTTCACGCGCCGCGGATCGTCGAGCGCAGCGAACCACATCTGCCAGTCCAGTCGCGGCTGGTGCGGAATATTCCAGGGCGGGCGGCGCGCCACATCGCCTGGCTTGTACCGAAACTGGTACTCGCGCCATTCGGTCCCGTCATCCGACCCCTCGATGATGATTTCGTTGCGCTCGGTCGTCATGACGGCGAACAAACCATAACTGCTGACCATGCGCAGGGGCTCGATCAATTGATCCAATGCGCGCGCCGCCGGCGGCGGACTGCCGCCGATGCGCTCGTCCATTTGCACGAGACTCGAGAACACCAGCACCAATCCCCAGGCAGCCACCGTGACTGAGACGGCCTTTGTCGGACGCGGGTGGATGCGTCTCGACAACATCCGCACCAGGCGCCGCGGCAGCACCTTCTGCAAAGCTGCGTCGTCAAACAGCAATAGGCAGAGCAGCATGGTCTGAAGATTGAACCAGTTGTAGTTGCCGGTGAGCAGAATGCAGCTTTGCAGCAGCAGGATGCCGAACGCGGCACAGAAACGCAGCCGCCGCGGGCAGAAAATCAGAAAAGGCAATACCAACTCAACGACAAATAGGCCGGCGGTCGCGACTTTCAATACCGACGGGGAAAAATGCGCGGCATACCACGCCAGCGGCGTGGGCAGCGGTTGCGTGAAAAAATGATAGGACAGCGCCGATAAATTCCACCAGTTGGGATCCCCGCTCAAGAGCTTCACCACGCCCGACATGAACATGAATCGAAACAACAGCCAGCGCAGCAGCCAGAGGCCGGGCGTTTGAGCGAAACTCAAAAGCAGGCCTAGAAAGCCCGCTTCCAACAAAAACGTGTCCCACTGAAAGGACATGAAAGTCTGTCCGCCATAGAGCAGCGAGAGATACAGCACATAGAGCGCAAGCAGGCTTAGGCGAGGCAGCACATTGAAGATCAATAGCAGCGAGAATCCCGCACCCGCCCAGCACACCGACCGGATGGCGAGATCGCTGGCATCGATCCAGAACAGCATGGGCATCGCAAAAAACCGCTCGACGCCGGCGCGGCCGCTGATGAGCTTCACCAACTCGGCCAATGGCAAGATGCCGTGGCTGCCGATCAGTCCCAGTGCCTGCGCCCCAAAGGAAACGAAGGCCGATAGATAGATCAGGCCCATGAAGCGCAAGAACACGAACGACACGAGATCGTAGCGCGGCGGCCCAAAATCCCTGCCCCATAGAAACAAGCTGACGCGATAACCGGCTGAACGATGCGCGGCGATGAAGGCGTACATCCATTCCGCTATGGCCGCGAAGCCGGGTAGTTTTTTATAGAGCGTTAACCAGAATCCTTTGCCGCGCGCATGGCTCAAGGTGAGAAAGCTCGCCTCAGCAGCGCTGGCATGGCGTCCATCGGGCGTGATGTATTGCACGCCACGTTGAAAATCGGCGAGCGAGATCTGCGGATGTTGCGGCGCTACTTCTTGATAGGGCTGGTAATTGACGGCATCGCCCGTCAATTTTTGCCAGTACCGCGCCCAATAGACGCAGAACCCGCAATCGGCGTCGTACACGAGTAATGGCCGTTCCATTCAGCTAGGCGCGCAGTAGACGGATGTTTCGCCAGGTCGGCTCGTCGGTTCTGAAGTCCACCGCCTCGCCATCAGCCGTGAAGAATAGCTTTGGCTCGAACTCTGTAAGCCGCCAGTCGTTCAAGTACAAATAGCCATTCTTGCGATGCACGATGAGTGACTGCGCCCGCTCGCCCCATTGATCGATCTGATACGGACCCACGATGGCATCCCACGCGGCGGAATTCGGACCGGCCGGTTCGTCGCCGCCATCATTGTAATCGAGACTGTTCTCGCCGATGGCGCACTCCAGATGAGCGGGTTCAGCCTGAATTGCCGCAAAATAGCGATAAGTGACGGCCTCTCCTTCCGCGCCGGCAACGAACAAGTCGACGGGAGAGGTAAATTGCAGCGGCGTGAAACCCGATGCTGCGCGAATCCCCAGTGCGCCGTTTTCAAATTTTATCTCGCCGTAGAAATCACGCCCAATGTAGCTGCCGGTGAATTGCGCGAGTTGAGTCCGCTGCAGCTCGATCGGGGAAAGGTCCTGAACCGGCAACCTGGCTGTTCGCGCGCCGTAGCGGCGCGTGAGCAGGCCCTCTAGAAGCCCCGTGCCGAATCGATACGCAGCGGCGGTCGGCCGGTTAAACATTGCCATCCAGCCCAGCCCAGCCTCCGGGCAGTAGTTGCACACACAGCCGAATCCAAATCCGCCACCCTTGTGATTGAGCATGCGAATCGGCGTGTTGCCGTAGCGCAGTTCAGTTCGGATAACGCCCAGGCCATAATCGCCGCCCAACGAGAAGCTGTGCATCTCGCGCCATAAGGATTCCTCGAGAACCTTCTTACCGTCAAACTGACCGCGGTTGAGATGAAACGCCAGATAGTTCGCCATGTCGCGCGCGCTGGTGTAGACACCCCCCGAAGGAATGAGGGGCGTTTTCAAAGGAACCGTCGCGTAGCCTTTCTCGTGGCCGATCGCGCGATCGCTGCGCCGTGCATAGACCTCCGTCGCAACCGTGCTGTCGGCCATGGCCAACGGATCAAAGATCATGGATTGAAGGCAGGCGGCAAAGGGTTTACCCGCGACCAATTGCAGGATGTATCCCGCGAGATCGACGCCGAGATTGGAGTAACGGTAGCGTTCGCCCACCGGATACCGAAGCCAGGTACGCGAGATACTGCGAATATGCGTTTCAAAGTCCGGAAATGCGGGATCGAAGTTGTTGCCGACAGGGGCCTCATGCGTGAAACCTGCTCGATGACTCAAGAGAAGGCGCAGGGTCATTTTCCTCTGCGGCATTGATTCGAATCGGCTTTGGACCGAAAACTCTCTTAGGTAATCGGTAATCGGCTTGTCCAGGTCGAGAACACCGCGTTGCACGGCAATCATGATCGCCGCCGCCGTGAAGTTCTTGGAGGTTGATTGGATGCTAAATAGGGTGCGCGCGCCGACCCGGCCTCGCGACTGGGTATCGGTGACACCCAAGCCTTCCACCCAGACCGGCTTGCGCCGGTGAAGCAGACAGACGGCGGCGCCGGGAATCTCCTCGCGCGCCATCGCGGCGAGAATGTTCTCCCGCTCCCGCGAGATCATCGACCGAAGCTCGAGAGGCTCTTCAACAGGTACGTCGATCGCCGCACTCCTACCTGCTTGTACTTCGGGCAGCAGAGAGGCGGCGGCAAGGGAACCGACGCCGGTCATCAAGGAGCGGCGATCCAAATCAACCACGCGCAGCGCCGCCGCGTATCGCGAGATCTGCCGCCGCCAACCCGGTTGCCAGCGCCGCGTGCACCGTGCCCCAATGCCCCGACACATCGGTGTGTTCTCCGGCAAAGTACAAGGTGTCCTCGACCGGAATGCGCATTTTGTCAGGCGCATCCAAGGCACCCACGTGAACGTAGCTGTATGCGCCTCGGGCGTATTCGTCGCGCTGCCAGTCGTGCATGTGCCAGCTCGACAGCATTTGCCGGATATCGGACAGGGGCAGCGCGAATATTTTCGCCAGTGTTGCGAGGCATTGATCGCGCAACGCGCTGGCATCGCCATCCGCGGTGATGAGCTTGAGGAGTAAACCGGCTCTAGGGCCGCCCGCCCATGCCGTAAGCACAGGCGCTTCATGGGGCATGGGGGTCCACCAGGTCGGCGGAGATTCGGCCGGCGCAAACAGAAAACTCAATTGCGGATCCCAGAATTTTTCTTTGAACACCAAAGTCACACGCATCACCGCACCCATCTCGAGGCGATTGGCATGAAACAATACTTCTGATGGCCGAGGAACAAAATCAATCGTCTGCGCCTGCAGCACTCCCAGCGGCACGGTGATCACAGCGCAGTTTGAATGATATTGCAGGTCGCCGTCGGGACCTGTGGTCTCAACCGCCACCGCGCCGCGTTTCCAGACGATTTTCCTCGCCGGCGCCTCAAGAACCAGCGTGCCGCCCGCGGCGATGAATTTCTCGGCCAGAAAATTCGGAACCGCCGCGTAGCCGCCCTCGATTCGAAACAGGCGATCCGCATCAATCGCATCCTCCGCAGCCTGCTGTTTGGCGAGCGCCGCGACGGAAATGCGGTGCTGATCGGCCGCGTTGAACCCCTCGACGCGGTTGCTCGCCATGCGCGCCGTGATCGGATCCACCGCCTGCCCTTTGAGATACTCGACGAAGCTGAAATCGCTGCCGCTGGGTTGCTTTTGCATCCATTGCGTCAGATCTTCCAGCACGCCTTCAGTAGCCCCCCGTTGCTCGTTTGCCGCCATCAATCGGCTGCC